>NZ_CP134994.1:300000-413541 GCF_039372665.1 Buchnera aphidicola (Ceratovacuna keduensis)
ATTTTTATATTTTATTTTAGACAAAATTTCTTGACCTTTATAACAACCTTTATTAAAATTTATAGCATTAAATTTTTCTAAATTTAAAGAAATTGGATTAAATTTTTTACAATTTTCTATTTCTAATATTGGAAATCCTGATATCATTAATAAAAAATCCCACTCTATACATTTTTTTTTCTTAAACTTATTAAAAATTTTTTTTTTAAAAATATTAATTTTATTATCAGAAAAAATAACTATAAATTTTTCTATTTCATCATTTATTCTTAAAAAAATAAAATTATCTTTTTTTATTACATTAAATTTATTAAAAGATATGTCAAAACATTTTTCTAATAAAATTTTAGCTTTTTTACCAAAAATGCCAAAAACTTTTAATTTTTTTTTTTTTAAAATATTAATTTTAGAAAATACAGAATATTTTTTAATTTCATTAAATTGTATATTAGAAATGCTTTTTCTATGTAAACAAGCATAACTATTATCAAAATAATCAAAAATTAAAAATATACTTATTACCTTACCACTTATGTTACAATATGAACCATAATTATATTCATATTTTTTTAATATATTCAAATCATTTGTAAATTGATTTTGTAAATATTCTTTTCTATCTTTTCCAGAAATAAAAGTTATAGAAATATTTTTTAAATAAATTAATATAGGTTTATTACTATAAAAAAGTTTATTAAAATGATATAAAAAAAAATTTTCTTTCAAAAAAAAAGTCCTTAAAAAATATTTTATTTGATCTGAATAAAAAAATATAAAAAAATACTTTTAAAATAAAATAATTTATATAAAAATATTTTTATATATTAATAAAAAAATTAAAATTTATTATATCATATACAAAAATTATATAATAGGAAAAATTATGAAAATATCAAAAATAGAAAATAAAATAAATAGAATAAAAAAAAAAATAAAAATTTAAAGAATATAATAAAATATTATAAAGAAGAAAAAAAACTAAATTCTATAAAAAAAGAATTAAAAAAAGAAAATATATGGAAAAACAATAAATTAATTATAGAGTTAAAAAAAAAAAAAAAAAAAATAGAAAATAAAATTAATCCTATAAAAAAAAATATTACAAAAATAAAATATCTTATAGAATTAATAAAACTTTCAAAAAAATTAAAAAGTTATGAAATATTAAAAGATATAAATAAAGAAATAAAAAATATAGAAAAAAAAACAAAAAAAATAGAATTTTATAAAATGTTTTATAATAAATATGATAATTTAAATTGTTATCTAGATCTTCAATCTGGATCAGGAGGAATAGAATCACAAGATTGGGCAAACATGTTATTAAAAATGTATTTAAAATGGGCTCAGAAAAAAAAATTTAAAACTAAAATAATATCAGAATCAAAAGGCGAAATAGCTGGAATAAAATCTTCTACTATTCATATATCAGGACATTTTGCATTTGGATGGTTTAGAACAGAAACAGGAATACATAGACTTGTTAGAAAAAGTCCATTTAATTCTACAGGAAAAAGACATACATCTTTTGCTTCTATATATGTATATCCAGAAATAAAAAAAAAAATAAAATCAAAAATATCATATTCTGATATAAAAATAGATGTATATAGATCTTCAGGAGCAGGAGGTCAACATGTTAATAAAACTGAATCTGCTGTAAGAATAACACACATACCAACAAATTTAGTAACACAATGTCAAAATTATAGATCTCAGCATAAAAATAAAGAACAAGCAATTAAGCAAATGGAATATAAATTATATAATTTAGAAATAAAAAAAAATAATAAGAAAAAAAAAAAAATAGAAGATAATAAATCTAAAATTACATGGAGTAAACAAATAAGATCTTATATTTTAGATATGTCTAAAATAAAAGATATTAGAACAGGAATAGAATCTAATGATATAGAATCAATATTAAATGGAAATTTAGATAAATTTATAAAAGAAACTTTAAAACTAGGAATTTAAAATATGATAAAAGAAAAAAAAAATATTAAAATGTCAGAAACAAAAAAAATAAAACAAAATAATATAAAATATATAAAAAAACATAATTTTCATTATCCAAATACTTTTTATCCAAATACAACATGTAATGAAATAATAAAAAAATATAAAAATAAAGAAAATATAAATATAAAAAATGAAAAAATAAAGATATCTGGAAGAATAATTAAAATAAGAATTATGGGAAAAGCATCTTTTTGTGAAATAAAAGATATAAGTGGAAAAATACAATTATACATTTCACAAAAATATATTGATAAAAATTTTTATAAAAATCATTTTAAAAAATGGAATATAGGAGACATAATAGGAGTATTCGGAACAGTTTTTAAAACTAAAACAAAAGAAATAACTATAAAATGTAAAAAAATAAAACTTTTAAATAAAATATTAAAACAAATTCCTAATAATTTTTATGGTTTATTAGATAAAGAAAAATGTTATAGAAATAGATATTTAGATCTTATAACTAATAAAAAATCTATAAAAAAATTCTTAATAAGATCTAAAATAATATTTTTAATAAGAAATTTTTTTTATAAAAAAAAATTTATAGAAGTAGAAACTCCAATAATTCAAAATATACCAGGAGGAGCATCTGCTAAACCATTTATAACATATCATAATAAACTTAAAAAAAAAATGTATTTAAGAATATCTCCTGAACTATATTTAAAAAAACTTATAATAGGAGGTTTTGAAAAAATATTTGAAATAAGTAAAAATTTTAGAAATGAAGGAATATCAAATAAACATAATCCTGAATTTACTATGATAGAAGCATATTCAGCATATTCTAACTATACATATATGATGAAATTAATAGAAAAATTGTTTAAATATATATTTAAAAAAATAAAAATAAAAAATTCAATTTTACACAATAATAAAAAAATAATTTTTAAAAAAAAATTTAATAAAATGACAATTAAAGAATCAATTTTAAAATTTAATAAAGATATAAAAATAAATGATATTAAAAATATAAAAAATATAAAAAAAATAGCAACTAAAAAAAAAATAAAAATAAAAAATTATTATAATGTAGATAAAATAATAATTAAAATATTTGAACATACTGTAGAAAAAAACATTATACATCCTACTTTTATTACTGACTATCCTGTAGAAACATCACCTTTAGCTAGAAGAAAAAAAAATTCTAAAAATTTAACTGAAAGATTTGAATTATTTATATCTGGTATGGAAATTAGCAATGGATTTTCAGAATTGAATGATCCTATAGATCAAAAAAAAAGATTTAAAAAACAAATTAAAGAAAATAATAAAAGTAAGAATTTTTATGATAAAGAATATATAAAAGCATTAGAATATGGATTACCTCCTACTTCAGGAATTGGTATTGGAATAGATAGATTAATAATGTTATTGACAAATTCTAAAAATATTAGAGATATAATTTTTTTTCCAACTCTAAAAAATGAATAATTTTTATAAAAAAAAATAATAATAAAAGAGAAACATAAAAAATGAAAAATGATATATATAAAAAAAATATACTAATTGCAATAAAAAAAATTATAAAAAAATATAAAGAACCTTTTTGGATATATGAAGAAAAAACAATTTTAAAACAAATAAAAAAATTAAAAAAATTTGATGTAATAAGATATGCACAAAAATCTTGTTCTAACATAAATATATTAAAAATAATGAAAGAAAACAATTTAAAAATAGATGCTGTATCATATGGAGAAATAAATAGAGCTATTCAATCTGGTTTTTCACCAAAAAATAACGAAATAATTTTTACTTCAGATATATTTGAAAAAAAAACTTTATTAAAAATAAAGAAATTAAATATTACTGCAAACATAGGATCTATAGATATGATAAAACAATTAGGAAAAATTTCTCCAGGTCATAAAATATTATTAAGAATAAATCCTAAATTTGGTTATGGACATAGCAAAAAAACAAATACAGGAGGAGAAAATAGTAAACATGGAATATGGAAAATTAATGATGCAATAAAAAAAGTTAAAAAATATAAACTAAAATTATTAGGATTTCATATACATGTTGGATCAGGTGTAAATTCAAAAAATTTAAAAAAAATGTGCAAATATATGAAAAAAAAAGTAATAAAAATAAATAAAAAAATAAATATAATATCTTCAGGAGGAGGAATATCTATTCCATATAGAAAAAGTGAAAAAAAAATAAATATAAAAAAATATGTTAAGAAATGGATAAAAACAAAAAAAAAAATAGAAAAACATATAAAAAAAAAAATTAAATTAGAAACAGAACCTGGAAGATTTTTAGTAGCAAAATCTGGATTTTTAATATCCGAAGTAAGAGCAATTAAAAAAACTAGTAAATATAAATTTATATTATTAAATGTTGGTTTTAATGATCTTATAAGACCAGCAATGTATGGAAGTTATCATAAAATATCTGTAATAAAAAAAAATAATAAAAAAATTGATTTAAAAAAAACTGAAAAAGTTGTAATATCAGGACCATTATGCGAATCTGGAGATATTTTTACTGTTAAAAAAAATGGAGATATAACAACAAGAAATCTTCCAAAAATTTCTATTGGAGATTTTTTATTATTTCATGATGTTGGAGCATATGGATCCTCAATGTCATCTAACTATAATAGTAGAACATTAATAAAAGAATTTTTATTAACAAAAAAAAATAAAATTAAAACTATAAGAAAAAAACAAAAAATAAAAGATCTTATAAAATTAGAAATAATAAAATAAAAATATATTAAAAAATATAAAAAAATTTGTCATAAAATATAA
The DNA here is from genome assembly GCF_039372665.1 of Buchnera aphidicola (Ceratovacuna keduensis). Classification (GTDB taxonomy): domain Bacteria; phylum Pseudomonadota; class Gammaproteobacteria; order Enterobacterales; family Enterobacteriaceae; genus Buchnera_G; species Buchnera_G aphidicola_D. The sequence continues at coordinate 304,797 of NZ_CP134994.1, forward strand.
CATATAAATTAAAAATAATAAAAATTTAAATAACTAAAACATTAAATATAAAATAAAAAAAAATGAAAAAAATATATATAAAAACATGGGGATGTCAAATGAATGAATATGATTCATTCATGATAAGAAATATCCTAGAAAAAAAAATAAACTGCAAAAATACAAAAAAATATAAAAAAGCAGACATATTAATATTAAATACATGTTCAATAAGAAAAAAATCTCAAGAAAAATTGTTTCATCAATTAGGTAGATGGAAAATATTAAAAAAAAAAAATCCAAAAATAATAATAGCAGTTGGTGGATGTGTAGCAAATCAAGAGGAAAAAAAAATATATAGTAGAGCTCCATATGTAGATATTATATTTGGAACTCAAACAATACATAAATTACCAAAAATGATATATGAAAGAAAAAAAAATAAAAATATATCAATAAATACAAAATTAGAAGGAATAAAAAAATTTAATATAAATACATTATATAAAAAAAAAAATCTAAGTTCATACATAACTATAATGGAAGGATGCAATAAAAAATGTACATTTTGTATAGTTCCTACTACGAGAGGAAAAGAAATAAGTAGACCATATAAAGACATAATATTAGAAATAAAAAATATGGCTAAAAATAATATAAAAGAAATAACTCTATTAGGACAAAATGTAAATTCTTACTTTTATAAAAACAACATTTGTGAATATAAATGTACATTTTCAAAATTATTACATAAAATTTCTGAAATAGAAGAAATTAAAAGAATAAGATTTATCACTAGTCATCCTAAAGATTTTAGTAATGAAATTATAAACACATATAAAAAAATACCTAAATTAGTAAATTTTTTACATTTACCAATACAAAGTGGATCAAATAAAATTTTAAAATTAATGAAAAGAGGATATAATGTACAAAGATATAAAAAAATTATAACAAAAATATTAAAAATTAGACCAAACATGAAAATTAGTTCAGATTTTATAATAGGATTTCCTGGAGAAACAAAAAAAGATTTTTATAAAACAATAAAAATAATATCTGAAATAAATTTTGATAATAGTTTTAGTTTTATATATTCTAAAAGACCGAATACTATTGCAAGTAAAATGATAGATAATATTACATTAGAAGAAAAGAAAAAAAGACTATACAAAATACAAAAAATTCTTGCATACAAAAAAATACAATGGAATAGAAGAATGATAGGAACAACTCAAAGTGTATTAGTTCATAAAAAACATGAAAAATTTTCAAAAAAATTAATAGGAACTACAGAAAATAATAGAACAGTATATTTTAATGGCAATAAAAATAAAATAGGAAAAATAGTAAAAATAAAAATTACAAAAATTAAAAAAAAATGTTTTAAAGGAAAAATTATAGATTAAAAATTAAATAAAAATACTTTTAATTAAAAAATAATAAAAAAATAGGAAAAATAATTATGTCTATAATAAAAATAAATATTAAAAAAAAATATAAAGCAAAACATTTTTATCCTAAAAAAAAAAAAATTATAAAATGGTTTAAGTTAATATTTAAAACAAAAGTAGAAATAAATATAGTTATGATTAAAAAAAGTGAAATGAAAAAACTTAATTTTAAATATAAAAATAAAAATTATCCAACAAATATATTGTCATTTCCATATAAAAATACAAATTATATAAAAAATAATTTTATAGGAGAAATAATAGTTTGTAATCAAATTATATACGAAGAATCATTACAACAAAAAAAAACATTACTTTTTTATTGGGCTAATATTATGATTCATGGAGCATTACATTTACTTGGTTATAGTCATGAAAAAGATTTAAAAATGAAAAAATTAGAAAAAAAAATAATGTATAAATTAGGATATAAAAATTAACATCAGAAATAAAACATATTAAATAATTATTAATAACATTTTATATTTTATTAATATATAATATATAAAAATATTTTCTTATCAAAAAAAAATAATAAAATGAATTATAAAGAAAAAAACAATGAAAAAATAGATAAGAAAGGATTTCTAAATATTTTTAAAAAACAATTGTTTTATGAAGAACCTAAAGATAGAAATGAATTAATATCATTAATAAAAAATTTTGAAAAAAATTCGTTAATAAGTAAAAACACTAGAAATATATTAGAAAAAGTAATCCAAACTACAAAAAAAAGAGTAAAAGAAGTGATGGTTCCGAGATTACAAATGGTAACTATAAAATCAAAAAATAATTTATATGAATGTTTAGAAATAATATTTAAATCATATCATTCAAAATTTCCTGTGATTAATAAAAAAAATAAAATAAAAGGATTTATTACAATTAAAGATTTAATACCATTTATAAAAAATAAAAAAAAAAAATTTTCTATAAAAAAAATATTAAAACCATTGATAATAATACCAGAAAGTAAATATGTAGACATAGCACTTTATGAACTTAAATCAAAAAAATTTCATATGGCAATAGTTATAGATGAATTTGGAACAATATCTGGATTAATTACAATAAAAGATATTCTAAAACTAATAATAGGAAAAATAAAATATGAATTCAATAATATAAATAAATATAATATAAAAAAGAAAAAAAACAAAAATTTTATAGTAAAAGGTCTAACAAAAATTTCAGATTTTAACTCATATTTTAAAACAAATTTTAAAGATTCAGAAGTAGATACAATTGGAGGTTTAATATTAAAATATTTTGGTAAATTACCAAAAATTGGAGAAAAAATAAAAACAAAAAATTTTTCTTTTAAAATAATAGAAACAAATAGTATAAGAATAATAAAAATGAATGTAAAAAAATATAAAAATTAATTTTTTTTAAGAGATATAAATATATGATAAAAGAATATAATCATAAAAAAATAGAAAAAAAAGTTCAAAAATATTGGAAAAAAAATAAATTTTTTAAAGTATATGAAGATAAAAAAAAAGAAAAATATTATTGCTTATCTATGTTTCCATATCCTTCAGGCAATTTACATATGGGACATATTAGAAATTATACAATAAGTGATATAATAGCTAGATATAATAGAATGTTAAATAAAAATGTGTTACATCCAATAGGATGGGATTCTTTTGGATTACCAGCTGAAGAGGCAGCTATAAAAAATAATATAGAACCTTATAAATGGACTTTAAAAAATATAAAAAAAATGAAAAAACAACTTAAATCTATGGGATTTAGTTATGATTGGTCTAGAGAAATTTCTACATGTAATCCTGATTTTTATAAATGGGAACAATATATATTTATAAAATTATATAAAAAAAAAATTGTATATAAAAAAAAATCTTTAGTAAATTGGTGCAAACAAGATAAAACTGTTTTAGCTAATGAACAAGTTATAAAAAAAAGATGTTGGAGATGTAATAATAAAGTTAAAATGAAAAAAATGTATCAATGGTTTATAAAAACTAAAAAATATGCAAAAAGATTGTTGAAAGATATGAAATACTTAAAAAAATGGCCTAAAAAAGTAATTTCTATGCAAAAAAAATGGATAGGATATAAAAAACAAACAAAAATATTAATAAATATTACAAATAATAATAAAATTTTTGCATATACATCAAGAATAGATACAATATGTGGAGTAACATTTATATTACTATTTTATAAATCAAAATTTATAAAAAAAAATATAGAAAAAAATATATATATAAAGAAAATATTTAAAAAATGTAAAAAAAAAAAAAATAAAAATATATTAAAAGCATATAAAACAAATTTTCATGCAATAAATCCAATTACAAAAAAAAAAATTCCAATATGGATATCAAACTATTTTTTAGACGAAAATTTTAAAAAAAAATCTATATTAGCATGTCCAGGACATAATAAATCAGAATGGTTATTTGCAAAAAAATATAAAATAAAAATTAAATTTGTTATAAAAAATATTACAAAAGATAAAAATAAAATTAATGAAAAACCAATTCTTTATAAAGGTATATTATTTAATTCACATAAAAAAATAAATGGACTACATAGTGAAAAAGTAAAAAAAATAATAAAAAAAAAATTGAATAAAATTACAAAAATTCGTTCAAAAAGCATTTTTAAAATAAAAGATTGGAATATATCAAGACAAAGATACTGGGGATGCCCTATACCTTCATATACTTTAAAAAATAAAAAAATATATTGCGTTTCAAAAAAAGAATTACCTATAGTTTTGAAAAACACTAGAAAAAAATATAATAAAACAAGAAAAATATTAGTAAAAGGAAAATTAGGAACATTAGAAAAAGATACTTTTGATACTTTTATAGAATCTTCATGGTACTATATAAGATATACAAGTCCAAAATATAAAAAAGGAATAGTTAATCCAAAATCTTCTAAATATTGGCTTCCAGTAGATTTTTATATAGGAGGTATAGAACATGCAACTATGCATCTTATGTATTTTAGAATTTATTGTAAAATATTAAAAGATTTAAAAATAATAAAATTTGACGAACCAGTAAAAAATTTAATATGTCAAGGAATGGTTTTGTCAGATACATTTTATAAATTTTCTAATAAAAAAAAAATATGGGTTTCAAAAGATGAAATAAAAATAATAAAAAATAAAAAAGGAAAAATAAAAAAAATTATAAATAAAGTAGATAATAGTAAAATAAATTATTTAGGAATGACTAAAATGTCAAAATCCAAAAATAATGGAATAGAACCAAAAAAAATAATAAAAAAATATGGAGCAGATTCTTTAAGATTGTTTATTACATTTTCAGCTCCTATAGAAGAGTCTATGGAATGGAAAGATGAAGGAATAAATGGATCATATAAATTTATAAAAAAAATATGGAAATTAAGCAATATAATATTAAAAAAAAAAACAAATAAAAAGTTAAAAATATATCATAATAATTTAAATAAAGAACAAAAAAAAATTAGAAGCGAAGTACATAGAACTATAGTAAAAATATCAGAAAATATGAAAAAAAAAAAATGTTTTCATACTTCAATATCTAGAATAATGAAAATAGTAAAAAAAATAGAAAAATTTAATAATAATAAAAATTCATTAATAATAATAGAATCTTTTTTAATAATATTAAAATTATTAAATCCATTTATACCTCATATAATTTTTTATATTTTTAAAAAATTCGATATTTTATATAAATTAAACAAAAAATGTTGGCCAGTTCCAGATAAAAAAGCAATTATAGAAAATTTTTGTAAAATTATAATTCAAATAAATGGAAAAAAAAGATATATCATTAATACAAAAAAAGATATTAAAGAAAAAGAAATATTAAAAATAGTAATAAAAAAAAATAATTTAAAAAAATATATAAAAAACAATAATATAAAAAAAACAATATTTATAAAAAATAAAATAATAAATATTTTAACAAAATAAAAAATATTTAATATAATTTAATAAACGAAATATGAAAAAAATATATTTTAACAAAAAAATTAATATAAACTATAATAAAAATATTTTATTTTTTATAATAGTTGGAAATGAAATAGTACTAATAAATGAAAATATAAAAAAAATATTGAAAAAAGCCAAAAAAATAGGATACTTAATTAATAAAAAAGTAGAATCTGAAAAAAATTTTAATAATTTAGTAAACAAAAATTTTTTTTATGATAAAAAAATTATAATAATAAATACTTTTAAAATAAATTTTTTTAATAGTATAATAAAATTTATAAAAAAAATAAATAAAATAAAAAATCAAAAAATAATAATTATAATAAATTTTTTTAAATTATTAAATTTTAAAATATTAAATAAAATATTAAAACATATAAAAAAATATAAATTAATAAATTGTAATATAATAAATTATAAAGATGTAATTAATTGGATAGAACATCATTTTAAAAAAAAAAAAATAAAAATAACAAAAAACGCTAAAAAATTATTATATAATATATATAAAAATAATTTTACAGAATTAAAACAAATTATATATCAATGTAAAATATTATTTTATAAAAAAAAATATATATGTTCTAAAAAAATAAAAAATATAATTAATATTTTTCCAAATTTTAATTATATAAATTTAATAAATTTTTTTTTTACAGAAAAAATAGAAAAATCCATAGAAATTATTAACAAAATATGTAAAAAAAAATATAATATAGAAACAATAATAACAACATTTTATAAAAAAATAATAAATATTATAATGTCTAGTAAAAATGAAATATATAAAATTCATTTTAATAAAATTAAAATAAATGAAAATAATAATAAAATATATAAAAATTATATAATAAAAATATCTAAAAACAAAATGTATAGGATAATAAGATATATAACAATTATGGAAATAGAAATTAAAAAAAATAAAAAAATAAACTTTTGGAAAAAAATAAAAATTTTATTATTAATAATTAAAAAATAATTATAAAAAAATTATTATTAAAATAAAATATAATATAAATTTTAATATAAAATAATTTATAAAAAATAAAAATGTATAGAAATGTATTAGATATTAGAAAATATAAATGTCCTGATTCAATAATTTTTTTAAGAAAAAAAATAAGAATTATGAAAAAAAAAGAAATGATATTAATTATATCAAATGATCCATCTACTAAATGGGATATACCTAATTTTTGTACATTTATGGATCATAAAATAATAGAATTTTACATAGAACTTACTCCATTTAAATATTTATTACAAAAATAATAATTTATAATTTTATATAATAATAAAATTTTTATAATTTTATTAATATATTTAACATTCTTCTTAAAGGTTCTGAAGCACCCCAAAGCAATTGATCTCCTATAGAAAAAACAGTAATATATTTACTACCAAAAGAAGATTTTCTAATCCTTCCTAACAATATTTTTAAAGTTCTAGATACCATAGAGGGAACTAAATTTTTAATAGTATTAATTTTATCATTATTTATTATATTAACCCATTTATTATGATTAATTAATAAACTTTTTATTTCTTTAATACTTATTGTTTTTTTAAGTTTTATTAAAAAAGATTGACTATGACATCTAAAAACACCTATTCTAACACAAACACTATCTATAATTATTTTTTTAGATTTAGATAAATTTAATATTTTATTAGTTTCAAACTCTCCTTTAATTTCTTCTTTACTTTTACCTTGTCCATCGTCTTCATCTATCCATGGTATTAAATTTCCAGCTAAAGGAGGAAAATTATTAATACCATTATTTGATTTTAATAAAGAACTAACTACATTTTCTATCTTTAATATAGAAATATTATTTTTTTTTAAATCATTTTTAACACTACTATGCAAATTACCCATTTCTAATAATAAATTCTTTATATAATTAGATCCAGCTCCAGAAACAGATTGATATGTAGAAACAAAAATACTTTTTATTAAATTTTCAGAAAATAAACCTCCTAAAGACATCAACATTAAACTAACTGTACAATTTCCACCTGAAAAAGTTTTACATCCTTTTTCTATACTTTTTTTTATAAAATTATAATTTACAGGATCTAATACTATTATAGAATTACTATTTTGTCTAAGATAAGATGATGCATCTAACCAAAAACCATTCCATCCTAATTTTTTTAAATTAAAATATACCTTTTTAGTGTATTCACTACCTTGGCATGTCAATATAATATCCATTTCTATTAATTTTTGTAAATCATATGCATTTTCTAAAATTCCAAATTTTATATTATTTATTTTAGGACCATTATGACCTACTTGAGAAGTAGTAAAAAATTTTATATTTATTTTTGATAAATCATTTTTTAAAATCATTCTATCTAAAAGTACTGAACCCACCAATCCTCTCCATCCTATAAAACCAACTTTTTTTTTCATATGGTTCCAAAAATTTAATAATGTTATTATAATAAAATATTATATAAAAAATATTAATACAATAAGAATTATTAAAATTTTTTTTATTAAAAAAAATAATAAAATATATAAAAAATAAAATATTTTTATTTAATAAAATTATTAATAATAAATATTAAATAAAAAATAATAAAAAATGTTTAATTTTAAAAATAAATAATATATATTATTTTATAATAAAAAAAATAATGTAAAATATATTAAATTATCTTTTTTTTAAAAATTTTATAAAATATATAAAATTATAATTAAAAAAATGAAATTATTATTCTATTAAACTTAAAAGGAAAAAATGAATAAAATAATTTCTAATACTATATTATTAATATTAATAATGGATCCATTAGGAAATCTTCCTATTTTTATGTCTATTTTAAATAAATTTAAAAAAAAAAGAAAAAAAATAATATTAATAAGAGAAATGTTAATAGCATTAATAATAATGATATTGTTTTTATTTTCTGGAGAAAAAATATTATCTTTTTTAAATTTAAAAACTCAAATAGTATCTATATCTGGAGGAATAATTTTATTTTTAATTGCCATAAAAATGATTTTTTCAAATGAAAACAATAATGTAGAAAAAGAAATATCAAAAAAAAATGAACCATTTTTAGTTCCATTAGCAGTACCATTAATAGCTGGTCCTTCTATATTAGCTACATTAATACTTTTATCACATCAATATAATAATCAGAAATTAATATTAATAATACCATTAATAATAGCTTGGAGTTTTAGTTTATTCATATTATTATCCGCAGAAATTTTTATAAATTTATTTGGACAAAATATAGTAAATGCATTAGAAAAATTAATGGGTCTAATATTAATAATGTTATCTACACAAATGTTTTTAGATGGAATAAAATCGTGGTTTTATAAATAAAAATTTAAAATAAAAATTAAAAATAAATAAAAATTATGAGAACAATAACAAACACAAACATATCAAAGAAAAGAATAATAATAAGAAGTGATTTTAATGTTACTATAATAAAAAAAAAAATAGTTTCTAGTGAAAGAATAGATAGATCTTTATCTACTATAAAATATGCAATAAAAAAAAAAGCTAAAATAATATTAATGTCACATTTTGGAAGACCAAAAGAAGAAAAATTTGAAAAAAAATATTCTTTATTTCCAGTATTTAAATATCTTAAAAAAAAAATAAAAAATACTAATATTATATTTCATAAAAATATTTCTGATCCAATAAAAATAAAATTTGGAGAAATTTGTTTTTTAGAAAATGTTAGATTTAATAAAGGAGAAAAAAAAAATTCTAAAAAACTTTCTAAAAAATATTCAGATCTATGTGATATATTTGTTATGGATGCATTTGGAAGTGCTCATAGAATGCATTCATCAACTTATGGAATAATAAAATTTGCAAAAAAATCTTGTTTTGGAAAATTATTAGAATCAGAAATAATAGCTATAAACAAAGTGTTAAAAAATCCAAAAAAACCTTTAATATCTATTGTTGGTGGTTCAAAAATTTCAACTAAATTTTCTCTTTTAAAATCTTTAGGAAAAATTTCAGACAAAATAATTTTAGGAGGAGGAATAGCTAATACTTTTATAGCAATAAAAAATAATGTAGGAAAATCTTTATATGAAAAAAAATTTGTTAAAGAAGCAAAAAAATTGAATAAAAAATTTAATTTTATAATTCCTATAGATTCTAAAGTAGGAAAAGAATTTTCAAATGATACAAAAATAAAAAATAAAATAGTTTCTGAAATTAATAATGAAGAAGAAATAATGGATATAGGAAAAAAAACAGAAAATAAAATAAAAAAAATATTAAAATTAGCAAAAACAATTATATGGAACGGTCCATTAGGAGTATTTGAATTTTCTAATTTTAGACATGGAACTAAAACATTAGCAAAATGTATATCTAAGAGCAAAGCATTTTCTATAGCAGGAGGAGGAGATACTTTAGCTATTATAGATTTAATAAAAATAAAAAATAAAATTTCATATATTTCTACTGGAGGTGGAGCTTTTTTAGAATTTTTAGTAAATGGAACTTTGCCAGTGATAGATTTAATAAATAAAATTTAAAAAATTAAAAGGTAATATAATTTTGAAAAGATTATTAAAAAATATTAAAAATGGAGTTATATCTGGATCAGAAGCAAAAAAAATATTTAAAATAGCTAAGCAAAATAATTTTGCTATACCTGCAATAAATTGTTGTAATTTTGATACTATAAATTGTGTATTAGAAGCTTCTAAAAAAATAAATTCTCCTATAATAATACAATTTTCTTATACAGGATCATCATTTTTTATAGGAAAAAAAATTGAAATAAAAAATATTCATGAAAAATCTATTTTAGGAGCTACTATAGCTGCAAAATATGTACATAAAATTTCAAAATTTTATAATATACCAATAATATTACACACTGATCATTGTCATAAAGAAATATTGCCATGGTTAGATGGACTAATACTAGAAAACAAAAAATTTTTTAAAAAAAAAGGAATACCATTATTTACTTCTCATATGATAGATTTATCAAAAGAAAATATAAAAAATAATGTAAAAATATGTTCAAAATATTTTAAAAAAATGAAAAATATAAATATAATGTTAGAAATAGAATTAGGATGCACTGGAGGTGAAGAAGATGGAGTAGACAATACAAATATAGAAAAAAAACATTTATATACTAAACCAAAAGAAATATATTATGCATATAAAAAATTAATAAAAATTAGTAATTTATTTATAATTGCTGCATCCTTTGGAAATGTACATGGAGTTTATTATCATAAAAATATAACATTAAAACCTAAAATTTTAATAAATTCTCAAAAATATATAAGTAAAAAATATAATTTAAATAATAAACCTATATATTTTGTATTTCATGGAGGATCTGGTTCAAAAAAAAATATAATAAAAAAATCTATTTCATATGGAGTTATAAAAATAAATATAGATACAGATATACAATGGAATTTATGGAAAGGAATATTAAAATTTTATAAAAAAAATAAATATTATTTAAAAAGTCAAATAGGAAATCCTAAAGGAAAAAAATTACCAAATAAAAAATATTATGATCCAAGAAATTGGATAAGACATGCACAAAAATGTACAATTAAAAAAATTAAAAAAATATTTAAAAATTTAAATGCAATAAATATATTAAACAAAAAATTTTAAAATATTAAATTTTTTAAAAATATATAAAAATTTTATAAAAAATATTATAGGAATAAAAAATGAATGATTTTAATGTAGTTAATGATATTCATCATGCTGGAAACTGGATAATAAGAAATCAAGAATTAGTTTTAAGTTATATAATAAATTTTATTTCTTCAATAATAATATTTACTACTGGCACATTTATCGCAAGTATAATATCAAACGGTATTAATAAAGTATTGATATCAAGATCTATAGACATAACAATTTCAAATTTTCTATCATCTTTAGTTAGATATATAATAATAACGTTTTCTCTTATAGCTTCACTTGGATGTATAGGTGTACAAACTACATCTGTAATAGCAATATTAGGAGCTGCTGGAATGGCTATTGGGTTAGCTTTACAAGGATCTTTATCAAATTTTGCTGCAGGAGTATTATTAGTAACATTAAGACCATTAAAAACAGGAGAATATGTAGATTTAGGAAGTGCATCAGGAACTGTTTTAAATATACATATATTTTATACAACTTTAAGAACATTAGATGGAAAAATAGTAATTGTTCCTAATGAAAAAATAGTATCAGGAAATATAATAAATTATTCTAGAGAACCCGCAAGAAGAAATGAATTTAATATTAGTGTATCATATCAAACAGATGTAGACTTTGTAATTAAAATTTTAAGAGAAGTAGTTAATAAAGAAGAAAGAGTTTTAAAAGATAGAGATATAGTAATTGGTTTATCAGAATTAGCTCCTTCTTCTATAAACTTTATAATAAGATGTTGGAGTAATACTAATGAATTAAATTCTGTATACTGGGATTTAATGGCTAAATTTAAAAAATCTTTAGATAAAAATAATATTTCAATTCCGTATCCACAACTTGATGTAAATATTTATAAAAAATATAAAAAATAAAAAAAATAATAACATATTATGAAAATATATATATCAAATAAAATTAATATATTGATAAAAAAAGCTTGTAATATAATAAAAAAAAAAAAAACATATTATTAGAAGAAATTTTTATTGTAAAAGATTATAAAACGGCTAAATGGATAGAAATATTTATTACAAAAAAAATAGGAATTTTTTCAAATATAAAATTCTATACTATAGAAACATTTTTATGTAAAATCTTTAAAAAAAAAATTTTTTTTAAAGATTTAGAACTATTTTGGGAAATATTATTAAATCAAAAAAACAATTATATAAAAAAAATATTTAAAAATAAATTTGATGAAAAGAAAAAAATTTTATTTTCATTAAAAATTAAAAAAATTTTTAAAAAATATTTATTATATAATCCAAAAATTATACTAAATTGGAAAAATAATTCAAAAATAAATAAAAAAGAAAAATTTCAAAAAAAAATATGGAAATTATTAAATAACTTTAAAAAAAATAACTTTAAAAGTTATATAAATAATTTTTCAGAAAATAAAAAAAATAAAAAAAGGATATTTATTATAAATACTAATAATATATCTAAGCTTTTTATGTCGTTTTTTAATATATTAAACAAAAAATTTTCTATAATAATATTAATTGTTACTCCACTAGGTATATTAATAAAAGAAAAAAATAATTTTAAAAATTTTAAAAGTTTCAATATTGTAAAAAAATTAAAAAAAATTATTATAAATCCATTATTAATGTACTTAGCTAAAACTTATATAAATTTAATAAAAAATTTTAAAAAAAAAAATATATATATTTTAAGGGAAAAAAATAAAAAAAAAAAAACTTTATTAGAAAATATACAAAAAGATATAGTATTAAATAAATTAAATTATAAAAAAATACGTAAAAAAGATAATTCTATTTTAATAAATTCTTGTTGTAGTAAATATAAAGAAATAGAAATTCTCAATAGAAATTTAATAAAAATATTAAACAAAGAAAAAAATATAAAATTTAGTGATATAGTTATCATTTCGAAAAAAATAGAAAAATATTTTCCTTATATAAAAAGTATATTTAATAAAAAAAAATATAAAAATAATATACCTTATAAAATTATAAAAAATTATAATAATAAAGAAAATGAATGTTTTAAATTTATTTATAAAATATTTAGTTTAAAAGATAAAAAAATTACTAAAAGAGAAATAATGAATTTATTAAATACTAATTTTATAAAAAAAAAATATAATATAAAAAGCAAAGAAATAAATATATTAGAAATATGGATTTCAGACTTATTTATAAAATTTGGTATAAATGAAAAAATAATAAAAAAAGAATATAAATATATAGGAAAAGAAAATACTTGGTTTTATGGAATAAAAAAAATTTTGTTAGGAAGCATTACATATCAAAAAAAAATGATTTATAAAAATATATTTCCATATATTAAAATAAATTATTACAACAAAAAATTATTTAAAAAATTAATAAATTTTATATATTTAATAAAAAAATGGAAAAAAATATTTTCAAAATCAAGAAAATTACATAAATGGAAATATATATTAAAAAATTTTTTGGAAGAATTTATATTTTATAAAAAAAAATTACTTAAAAAAAATATAAAAAAAATATTAAATAAAATTTTAGAATCAGGAATAAAAGTAAAATATAAAAAAAAAATTTGTATAAACAACTTAAAAATTATTTTTAAAAAATTAATAAAAACAAAATCTTTTAATAAAAAAATATTTTTAAATTCTGTTACATTTTGTAATTATGATCAAATAAAAAATATAAATTTTAAAGTAATATATTTTATAGGAATGAATTATTATAAAAAAAAATATAAAAATTCATTTAAAAAATTTGATTTAACATATAAAAAAAAAAATAATGAATATTATAAAGAAAAATATAACTATATTAGTGAAATTATACTATTAATGATTTCTGCAGAAAAATATTTTTGTATAAGTTATACAAATAACTTTAACAAAAATAACAATATAAAAATAATAGAAATATTAATAGATTATATATCTGAAAATTACTATTTAAATAAAAATTTGTCAAAAAATATTATAGAAAATAAAAAAAATATTATTTCAAATATTATAAAAAAATATAAAGAAGATATATCATATATAAATTATAAAAAATTAAATAAACAAAAAAAAATAAAAAAAACTATAAAAAAAATAGATATAAAAAAAAAAATAAAGATAGATATAAAAAAACTAATAAATTTTTGGAAAAATCCAATAGAATATTTTTTAAAAAATACTGTTAAAATTAATTTGTTTGAATATTATAAAAAAGATGATTTAGATGAAGAACCTTTTATATTAAACAAAAATATAGAAAAAAAAATTAATGAAAAAGTATTTAAATATATTTTAAAAAATAAAGACATAAACAAAATATTTAAATATTATTTATGTTCAGGAATTCTTCCAAAAAAATATTTTGGTAAAATAATTTTTGAAAAAATTTTAAAAAATTCTAAAATTTTAAAAAAAAAAATTTATAAATTTTATATTAATAAAAAAAAAAAAAAAATAAAAATTAAAATAAAAAATTTTATAATATATGCAAACATAGAAACTAATTCATTAAAAAAATTAATAAAATGGAAACCTAAAATATTAAATTTATATGATGAAATAGAATTTTGGTTTTATCATTTAATATTTTGTATAAAAAACATATGTAAAAGTGATAGTAAAATGTTTGGTTATAAAAATTCAAAAATAATTTTTAAAAAATTAAGTAAAAAAAAATCATATAAATATATTTTAAAATATTTAATAGGATATTTTAATGGAATAACAAATCCAATTTTTATAACAAGATCAGGAATTTTATGGATAAAAAATTTAATAAAAGGAACAAATAAAAAAAAATTAAAAGAATCTTTTGTTAAAAATTGGAATGGAAATAACTATATTTTAGGAGAAAAAAACAATATATATATAAAAAAAATAATAAAAAATATAAATAAAAAAAATATTAAAAAAATATATAATTCTTCATTAAAATGGTACTATTCCATTTTTAAAAATATGAAAAAATAAATTAATTTTGTAATAAAATATGAAAAAATTAAATATACTAAAAATAAATTTTTTAAAAAATTCTTTAATAGAATCTTCAGCAGGTACAGGAAAAACTTTTAGCATAATTATATTATTTTTAAGATTAGCATTAAACATAAATATAAAAAATAAATATATTAAAAATTTAAATGTAAATAAAATATTAATATTAACATTTACAAATTATTCTAAAAATGAAATATACAAAAAAATAAAAATAATGATTTCAGAATTTAAAAAAGATTGTATTAAAAAAAATAGCAATAATATTATATATAAAAAAATTATAAAAAAAATAAAAAATATTAATAAAGTTATAGAAAAATTATCAAAAATAGAAAAAGAATTTGACGGTTCTTCAATATTAACAATTCATCAATTTTGTAACAATATTATAAGAGAAAATAATTTTTTATTTAAAATAGGATTTTATAAAAAAATAATAAAAGATGAAGAAAAAATAATATTAAATTCTATAAAAAATTTTTGGAGAAAAAATTTTTATAAACTTCCAAAAGAAATAGTAAAAATAATATATTTTTATTGGAAAGAACCAAAAAAAATTTTTATTGAAATAAAAAACATAATAAAAAATAATATAAAAACCAAATTATATAAAAAATTTGAAAAAAATAATATAAAATCTTATCATACTTTATTAATAAAAAAAATTATTATATTAAAAAAAAAATGGAAAACTATTGAAAAAACAATTAAAAAAATAATAAAAAATTTAAAAAAAAACAAAAAAGGATATAAAATAATACTAAGATATAAAAAAAAAATAAATATATGGTATAAAAAGAAAATAAAAAATTATAATATACCAAAAGAAATAGAAAAAATAGTAAATTTGAAAAATATAAAAACATATGTATATATATATAAAAATTTAAAATATTTTTCAAATTATATTAAAAAATTTTTTAAAAAAAAATTTTTTATGAAAGAATTTATAATTTATAAAATTATAAACAAAATACCAAAAATTATAAAAATAGAAAAAAAAAAAGAGTCAAAAATAAATTTTGATGATCTTACAAAATGTATTAAAAAATCTATAGAAAAAAATAAAAACATACTATTACTAATAAAAAAAAAATATCCTATTGCTATTATTGACGAATTTCAAGATACAGATATATATCAACAAAAAATTTTTTTGAAAATATATAATAAAAAATCAAAAAAAAATATAATGATAGTTTTTTCAGATCCAAAACAATGTATATACAATTTTAGAAAATCAAATATATTATTGTACAACAATTTTAAAAAAAAAATAAAAAATCATTATTTTTTAGATACTAATTGGAGATCATCTCCTAATATAGTTAAATTTATAAACAAAATATTTTTAAAAAATAAGTATCCATTTTTAACAAAAAAAATAAAATTTATAAAAACAAAATATAAAAAAAAAAACAACAATATAAAAATAATTATTAATAAATCTGAAGAAAAAAATTTTCAAATAATATTTTATAAAAAATCCAAAATAAATTTTGAAAAATATTTTTTATGGGCATCAGATCAATGTGCTAAACAAATATCAAAATGGTTATCACTTGGAATTAAAAAAAAAGCTATAATAAAATATCATAATAAAAAAAAAATTATAGAAAAAAAAGATATAGTAATTTTAGTAAAAAATAAATCAGAAAATAATTATTTAAAAAAATCTCTAAATAAATATGGAATAAATTCATATTATCAACTAGAAAAAATTAATATATATAAAACAGAAGAAATAAAAGAAATATTAATATTATTAAAATCTACATTAGATTTTTCAAATAAACAAAAAATTATAAATGCAAATAGTACTAAAATAATTTCAAATAGTATACATGAAATTTATAAAATAAATATTAATAAAAAAAAATTTTTTAAACAAATAAAAATATTTAAAAAATATAATTATATATTAAGAAAAGAAGGAATATTAAATTTAATAAAATATATAATAAAAAATAATATAATTAAAAAAAATATTTTTAATAAAAATAAAATGGAAAAATATATAAAAAAATATTTTTATATAGCAAAACATTTAGAAAAAAAAATATATAAAATAAAAAAAATAAATTTATTTATATATTGGTTAGAAAAAAAAATTTTTCAAGAAAATGAAAAAAAAAAATATTTTAATAAAAATGAAAAAACAAATAAAATAAAAATAACTACTATATATAAATCTAAAGGATTAGAATATCCAATAGTAATAATACCATTTTTAATGCATTTTAAAAAAGAAAAAAATTTTATATATTATGATAAAAAAAAATTTATAAAATTGATTGATTTAAAAAAAAAAAAATATAAAAAAAAAATTTTTTATGAAAATATAAAAGACAGTATAAGATTATTATATGTATCTTTAACTAGAGCTATAGTACATTGTACAATAATAATATCTGCTATAAAAAAACGAAAAAACACAGAATATACTGATGTACATAATAGCGGAATTGGAAATATTTTGCAAAATAGAAAGAAAAAAAAATTTAAAAGTTTTAAAAAAATAATAAAAAAATTAAAAAAAGAAAAATTTTTAAAAATTGTTAATAAAATAAAAAATATAAAAAAATATATAGAAATAAAAAAAGAAAAAAAAGAAAAAAAAAATATAAATCTAAAAAAAAAGTATATAAAATATAAAATAATAAGCTTTACAAAAATTAATAATAATATAAAAAAAAATAAAAATAAAAATGAAATAAAAAACTTTTTTTTAAAAAAAGATAAAAAAAAATTAATTTTTAATACATATACTTTTCCTAGAGGAAAAATTTTTGGGAAAATATTACACAAAATATTAAAAAAATTTATAAATAAAAATGATACAAAAATTTATTGGATAAAAAATGAAATAAAAAAATATAATTTAAATTATAAATGGGCAGAAATAATATATTTTTGGATGAAAAATATAATTAACACAAGCATAAGTAAAAATGGTATAAAATTATCAAAAATAAAAAAAAATAATTTTGTTCAAGATATGAAATTTAATATATATATTAAAAAAAAATCTGATATTAAAATATTTAATAAATTAATTTACATAAAAAAAAATAAAAAAAAAAAATATAAAATATGCAAAAAAATATTTGTTGGAATTATAGATATAGTTTTTTTATGGAAAAATAAATACTATTTTATAGATTTTAAATCTAATTATTTAGGAAATAAAAAAAAAAACTATAGTAAAAAAAAAATAAAAAAATATATCTTGAAAAATAAATATGATATTCAATATAAAATGTATTTATTAGGAATAAATACATATTTAAAAAAAAATATTAAAAAATATAAATTCAAAAAACATTTTGGAGGAATATTTTACTTATTTTTAAGATCTTTTGAAAAAATAACAAAATGTAAAAAATATGGAATTTTTTTTATATTTCCTAAAAAATTTTTAAAAAAAATAAATAGTAAAAAAAATGAAACATAAAAAAATATTAAAAAAATTATTAAAAAAAAAAATAATTTATAAAACAGATGTTTATCTATATAAAATTTTAAAAAAAAAAGAAAATTTTTTAGTAAAAACTATAATAATACTTCTAATATATTCATATAAAAATGGAAAAATTTCTTTAAATACTAAAAAAAAAAAAATAAAAAATAATATTATGAAAAATGTTTTTAAAAAATTTTTTAGTATAAAAAATTATTATGAAAGTATAAAAAATAGTAAAACTATAGGAACAAAAAAACCATATAATTATCCAATAATATTTTATAAAAAAAAATTTTATTTTAATAAAATATTTTTAATAAAAAAAAAAATTTTTAGTAAAATTTTAAAAAAAAAAAAAATAAATAAAAATATTTATAAAATAAAAAAAATATTTAAAAAAAATAAAAATATTAATTTAAACAAATTACAAAAAATATCTATAATAATGTCTATTATAAATAAAATCACATTTATATTTGGAGGACCTGGTACTGGAAAAACTACTGTAATATCTTCAATAATTTTTTTTATTTTAAAAATATGTAAAAAAATAAAAAAAATAAAAATAGTTGCTACAACAGGAAGAGCTTCTTTTCATATGTTAACATCTATACAAAAAAACTTATTAAAGTTGAAAATTGAAAAAGATCAAAAAAATAAAATTCCAAAAAAATCTTATACCATACATAGTTTGCTAAAAATAAATCCAGGAATCACATATCCAAAATTTAATAAAAAAAATAAATTAAATGTAGATTTATTAATAATAGATGAATCTTCTATGATAAGTCCCATATTATTAAAAAACTTAATACAATCAGTAAAAAAAAATACAAAAATAATTTTCCTAGGAGATTTTAATCAATTACCACCAATAAATGAAATAAATATAACTAAACAAATATGTAAAAATTTTAATAATAATTTTAGTAAAAATATGTTAAAAATATTAAAATATATAATAAATTATAATAGCGCATCAAAAAAAAAAAAATATCATATAAATGATAATATATGTATATTAAAAAAAAATTATAGATTTAAAAAATGTTCTGGAATATATAAAATATCTAATATGATATTAAAAAATAAAATTAAAAAATTAATAAAAAAAATAAAAGAAAATAAATTAGATAATGTATTTTTTAAAAAAATATCAAATTTTAAAGAATATAAAAATATGATAGAAACAATATTAAATAAATATAAAAAATATTGGAGTCTAGTAAAAAAAAATGAAAATCCTAAAAAAATATTAAAAGAATTTAATAAAATTAGAGTTCTTTGTGCTATAAAAAAAGGATTTTTTGGTATAAAAAAAATAAATAAAAATATAAAAAAAATTATGATAAAAAAAAAAATCATAAAAAATAAAAAGTGGTATATAGGAAAACCTATAATAGTAAAAAAAAATCACAGAGATTTAAATATATTTAATGGATATATAGGAATATTATTATATGATAAAAACAAAAATAAAAAAATATTTTTTAAATCTTATGATAATAAATTTATAAAAATTCCAAAATATGCAATAAAACATTATGAAGTTTCATGGTCAATGACAATACACAAATCTCAAGGATCGGAATTTGAAAAAACAATAATAATAATACCAAACAAAAAATATAAAATTTTAAATAAAAATCTTATATATACAGGTATAACAAGAACAAAAAAAAAAACTATTATTTTTTCAGATAAAAAAATACTTATAAAATCTATAAAAAAATAAAAAATTGGTTGCGGAGGTTGGATTTGAACCAACGACCTTCGGGTTATGAGCCCGACGAGCTACCGAACTGCTCCACTCCGCTTATAAAAAAAAATTATATAATATATACATAATTATTATACATTTTTTATAATATTATGCAATACTTAATATAAATAAAAATTAATAAAATATTTTAAAAAAAAATAAAGGAAACAATTAATATGAAATCTAGAAGAAAAGCTAGAAAATGTGCAGTTCAACTACTTTATTCATGGCAAATATCAAAAAATTATATAAAAGATATAGAAAATCAATTTATAAAAGAAAAAAAAACTAAAGGAGCAGACTTAATTTATTTTCATGAAATAATTTCAGGAATATCAAAAAATTATATATATTTAGACAATTTAATAAAAAAATATATATCTAAAAAAATAAATAAAATAGGACAAGTAGAAAAAGCAATATTAAGAATTTCTTTTTATGAATTAACAAAAAGATATGATATACCTTATAAAGTTGCTATAAATGAAGGAATAGAATTAGCAAAATATTTTGGATCTTCTAAAAGTCATAAATTTATAAATGGAATTTTAGATAAAGCAGCTAATTATATTAGAACAAAAAAATAATAAAAAAATATATTTATTAAAAATTTTTAAATATAAAATTTAAATTATTTTAAAATTTATTTAAAAAACCTTTTTTACTAGTTACAAAATATAATAATATTAAAAAAATACAAAATAAAAAAACTAATTTAAAATTTATAAAACTGCACAATGTTCCACTAAAAATATTACCAATAGACATACCAAAAATTTGAAAAGTAGTATATATAGATGTAATAATATTTTTATCATATAAACTAGATTTATTAAAATTTTTTCTAATTACAATAGGTAAAATAGAAGATAATAAATTATAAACTAAAAAAAATGTTCCAATACTTAAAAACAATAAAATTTTAAAATTATTATTAAAAAAAAATATAATTTCAGAAATTAAAAATAAATAAAATAAATAAATATAAATATTTTTATTAGTAATATTTTTTCTAACAAAAAAAATTAAAATAATAGATAATAAAAATGATATTAAAAATATATAAAAATATATTTTATAATAAAAATTTTTATTAGTATAAAAAATAGAAAAAACCTGTGAAAGTACAGAAAAATTTGATGAAAAAATAAAATTAGATATAAAAGTATATTTAATAAAATTTATATTAATATTATTTTTAAAAAAATAAAAAAAATTATTTTTATCAAAATATTTTTTTTTAATATTTTTTCTTGACAAATCTTTTGGTATAAAAAAATAAGAAAAACATAATAATAAGAAAGATAAAATAGATGAAATTAAAAAAATATTTTTTAATCCTATTTTTTTAAATATAAATATAGAAAAAGACATAGACAAAAAAAAAGATAAACAAAATGTAATTCCAATAGAAAAAACAGAAAAAATTCTGTTTTTCTTACTAGTATTAACAATTAATATGTCAGTCAATATAGAAGAAGAACTAAATCCCTGTAAAGATCTTCCTAATAAAATACCCCAAATAGAATAAGAAAAAAAACAAATTAAATTTCCAATAAAAAAAAATAACATACTTATTAAAACAGTATTTTTTTTTCCTATTATTAAAGAAAAATAATATAAAGGAACTTGAGAAATTATTTGAAAAATTCCATATATACTTAAACACAAACAACTTAAAAATTTACTATTTCCATTAATTTCTAAATAATAAAAACTTAATATAGGAAAAACAAAAAACAAACTTATATTTCTAAAAAAAAATATTATTAATATTATCAATATTGTTTTAAAATTACTAAAATTGTTTAAAATATATTTTTTCATAAATATTTCTTATATAATAAAACCTTTGTTATAAATAATAAAATGATCAAATTTTAATATACTTAAAAATGAACAAAAAAAATAAAAAAATATTAGATAAAAATGGATATTTAAAAAAATACAAATATTGGAATAAAAAAATTGCAAATCAAATAGCAATAAAAGAAAATATCACACTAACAAAAACGCATTGGATAATAATTAAAATAATTAGAAAATTCTATATAAAATTTGAAAGAACACCATCAATGTTAATTGTATATAAAATATTAAATAAAAAAATAAAAAAAAAAATATATTTAAATAAACTTTTTAATAATGATTATATTAAAATATCTAGTAAAATATCAGGATTACCAAAAACAAATATATGTATATAATTTATATAAAAATTACATATAATGAATTGCAATAAAAAAACTAGTTATAAAATTTGAAAATATAGATATTAAAAAAGAAAAATAAAATATTTTATTATTTTTATAAAAATATGCTAATAAAGTAAAAAATAACCAAAAAAAATTAATTAAAGTAGAAAAAATAAAAAATTTATTTAATGAAAAATTATATAAATAAAATAAATTAGAAAAAATTGTAAAAAAAAATATACATAAAGATATCATACAAACAGTAAAAAAAATATCTTTTTTTAAAGGTAAAATTGGAATTTTTGCATTTTTATAATCTTTAATTCTAAATATTGAAATTATATAAAAATGAGGTATTTGCCATAAAAAAAATATTATAAAAAACAATAAAAAATTTAAATCTAATTTTTTACATGCAGAATAATATCCTATTATAGGAGGCATTGCACCAGAAATGCTTCCTATAAATATAGAAAAAATAGATTTTTTTTTTAAATATAAACTATATAAAAATATATAAATAAAAAAACCTAAAAAAGATAAAAAAAAAGAAAAAAAATTTACAAAATAAAACATTATAATAAAACCTAAAAAAAGCAATAAATATGAATAAAACCAAGCATATACAATAGAAATTTTTTTTATAACTAAAGCTCTATTTTTAGTTCTAGTCATATTCTTATCAATACTAATATCAATAATATTATTTAAAACACAACTTCCAGATATAATTAAAAATAAACTAAAAAATGTAAAAAAAAATAGATTTAAATTAATATTTCCTTTAGAAGCAAATATAAAACAAGAAGAAAAAGTAATCAAATTTCCAAAAACTATTCCTGGTTTTATTATTTGAAGATAATATTTTATATTTTTTAATTTCATATTTAATTTACCATAGTATTACTATGTAAACTAAGCATAATAGATCTGGATCCAAAAATTATTATAAAAATTATTATTAAAGTAAAAATTATAGTAATTATATTATAATAACTTTTATAATTTTTATATTTTATATGTAAAAATATATTAAAATATATAATTAAATTAACTATAGAAAAAATAAATATTAAAAAACGTTTTAAATTTTTATTTAAAACATTAAATTTAATTAAAAAAATAGAAATCAAAAAAATAGTAAAAGAAACAATTGTAAAAAAAAAATAATGAATATATTTTTCTTTTTTTATATAATTTTTCATTTTATAAACCCAAATAAATATATGAAATTAAATATTAACATCCAAATAATATCTAAAAAATGCCAAAATAAACCTAAACAAAAAAATTGAATATACATATTATAATTAAATGCACTTAAATTAAATTTTATTAACATAAAAATTATCCATAATAAACCAAATAAAATATGACATGCATGTAAAGTTAATAAAGAAACAAAAGAAGAAAAAAATCCATTTTTAGATATAAAAAAAACATTTTTAGATAAATTAAAAAGTTCATTTACTTCTATTAAAACAAAAGCAAAACCTAATAAAAAAGTTAACATAATAAAAACATAAAAATAAAAAATTTTTTTATATTTCAAAAAAACCATAGAAATACTATAAGTACAAGAACTAAATAATAAAAAAGAAGTTTCTAAAAAAACATAATATATATTAATTAAATTATTTTTAAAAATATCAAAATTATAATTATAAGAAATTACAAAATATACTGAAAAAAAAACAGAAAATAATATACAATCACTCATTAAATACATCAAAAATCCAAATATAACATTTGAATTTAAAATTTTATTAAAAGAAATATGTTTTAATTTAAAATTATTATCTATTTTAATATTATTATCATTCATAATAATTAACCTGTTTTAAAAAAAATATATTATTTTTTTTTATTATACTTTTTTGTACTAATAAAATGTTTTTCTTGATCATAAAAAAAATTTTTAATTAAAAAAAATAAAATAATTATAAAAGAAAAACTAAATATCCACAAAATTCTCCAAACTGCTGAAAAACCTAATAATATAGAAAAAAACCCTACATAAAAACCTATAGAAGTATTTTTAGGAATATTAAAACCATTATTATTTTTAACATATCCAGCATTTTTAACATTTTTATTTTCCCAAAATTGATCTATTTTCTTAACTTTTGGATAAAACATAAAATTATAATGCTTTGGAGGAGAAGATGTAGACCATTCTAAAGTTCTTCCATTCCAAGGATCAGATAAATTAATATTTTTACATTTTTTTTTAAAAGATACTATAAATTGAATAATTTGAAACATTATTCCAATAAAAATTAAAACAACACCTAATAAAGAAATAAATAAAAGATTATGAAATTCAAAATCTATATTTTGACTTATTCTTCTTGTCATTCCAAAAAAACCTAACAAATAAACTGGAATAAAAGTTACAAAAAAACCTATTATCCAAAAATAAAAGGATATTTTTCCAAATTTTTCATCTAATGTAAAACCAAACATTTTAGGAAACCAATAATTTATTCCAGCAAAGCATCCAAATACTACACCACCTATAATAACATTATGAAAATGAGCTACTAAAAATAAACTATTGTGTAAAATAAAATCTGCAGCAGGTAATGATAATATTACTCCAGACATACCTCCTATAGAAAATGTTATGATAAATCCAATAGTCCATAACATAGAAGAGTGCATTTTTATATTTCCTTTATACATAGTAAATATCCAATTAAAAACTTTTACTCCAGTAGGAATTGCTATTATCATAGTAGCTATTCCAAAAAAAGTATTTACACTATATCCTGACCCCATAGTAAAAAAATGATGAGCCCATACTACAAAAGACAATAATGTAATAGACAAACTAGCCCACACTAATGAATTATATCCAAACAAATGTTTTCTTGAAAAAGTAGAAACTATTTCTGAAAAAATTCCAAAAGCTGGTAGAATTAATATATATACTTCAGGATGACCCCAAATCCAAATTAAATTTATATACATCATTGGGTTTCCACCTAAATCATTTGTAAATATATGAAATCCAAAATATCTATCTAAAGTAAGTAATAATATTGTTGCCGTTAAAACAGGAAATGAAGATACTATTAAAATACTAGAACATAAAGATGTCCAAGTAAATATTGGCATTTTAAATAATGTCATACCAAAAGTACGCATTTTTAAAATTGTAACTATAAAATTTATTCCAGTTAATAAAGTTCCTATTCCAGAAATTTGTAAGCTCCATATCCAATAATCTATTCCAACTCCAGGACTATATTTTATTTCTGATAAAGGAGGATATGACAACCATCCTGCAGATGCAAACCTTCCTACAAATAAGGAAATATTAACTAATATAGCTCCACTAACTGTTAACCAAAAACTTAAATTATTTAAAAATGGAAAAGCTAAATCTCTAGAACCTATTTGTAAAGGAACTACAAAATTCATTAATCCTATTATTAATGGCATAGCAACAAAAAAAATCATTATGACTCCGTGAGCAGTAAATATTTGATCATAATGATAAGATGGAAGAAATCCACTTTTATTAAATATATTTTGCTGATATGAAGATAAAAATTGTTGACTTTTCATCATAATAGCATCAATAAATCCTCTAAAAAACATAATAATTCCTAATATAATATACATTATTCCAATTTTTTTATGATCTACTGAAGTAATCCAATGTTCCCAAATATATTTCCATTTATTATATTTATTAATAAAATATATAGAAATAAAAAAAAATATACAAACAATAAAAAAAGTAAAAACTATTATAGGTTCATTAATAGGTATATCATTAAAAGTTAAATTTCCTAACATATTCAAAATATCTCCAAATATAAAAATTTTTAATGTTAATTTTTACAATTAAATTTTGATATAACATTATTTAATAAATTAGGATAAACATTAGAAAAATATTCTATTTCTCTATTTTTTCTAGAAATTTGTAAACTATAAAAATTATTTATATTATTTAAAGAATTTTTAGATTTTTTTATATTTTTTATCCAATTAAAAAATTCATTATTGTTTTTAAAAACTATTGCAGAAAATTTCATTCCAGAAAAACCATTTCCACTATAATTTGCAGATAAACCTTTATATACACCAACATGATTAGCAATTAAGTATAATTTTGTTTTAGCTCCAGGCATAGTATATATTTGACTTCCTAAACTAGGAATAAAAAAAGAATTCATAACAGATCCAGAAGTTAAATTAAATTTAATAGGAGTATTTACTGGAAATGATACTTCATTTATAGAAGCTATTTTATAATTAGGATAAATAAATAACCAACACCAATCTAAAGAAATTACATCAATTTCTATAGTTTTATTAATACTATTAATATTCTTTCTTGGATCTAAATCTTTAGTAGAATTTATAGAAATAATAGATAGAAAAAAAATTATTATTATAGGAATTGTCCATATTATAGATTCTACAATATATGAATCTTTCCAATTAGGACTATAAATCTTATTTTTGTTATTTTCATTATATTTATAAACAAAAAATATTGTCATAAAAATAACAGGTATTATAACAAATAACATAGTAAAAAATAAAATTAAAATTAAATTATTTTCTTTTTCTCTTATATAACTATAATCATATATAAAAAATTTATATTTAATTTCAGAAATTATAATACTAAAAAATACAAAAAAAATGAATATTAATATATTAAATTTTTTTATCATAAAATTCCTCAAAATTTACTTAAAAATACAAAAATTTTAAAAATATTATTAATAATATAAAATATATAACAATTATATAAAATATTTAAAAAAAATATAATTTTTAAATAATATAAATATTTTATAATAAAAATATTATTATTTTTATAATAAAATATTTATATTATTTTAATATACAATTATTTTATTATTTTTGATCTAAATAAAAAATAATTGTATATTAAAAACTAACTTATTAATAAGAAAAATACAAAAAATGTTTAAAATAAATAATAAAAATGTCTCAACAATAATACCAACTGTAATAGAAAAAACTAGTAGAGGAGATAGAGCATATGATATTTATTCTAGATTGTTAAAAGAAAGAATTATTTTTTTAACAGGAATTATAGATGATAATTTATCAAATAATATAATATCTCAATTACTTTTTTTAGAATCTAAAAATATGAAAAAAGAAATTTATTTGTATATAAATTCTCCTGGTGGTTCAATAACTTCTGGTATGTCTATATATGATACGATTCAATTCATAAAACCAGATGTAAATACAATATGTATAGGGCAAGCTTGTTCTATGGGAGCATTTATATTAACTACTGGAACTAGAGGAAAAAGATTTTCATTACCTAACTCAAGAATTATGATACATCAACCAATTGGTCAATATAGAGGGCAAGCAACAGACATAGAAATACATGCTAATGAAATAATACTAATTAAAAAAAAAATAAATAAAATAATGTCTAAACATACAGGAAAAAATATTGAAGATATAGAAAAAGATACAGAAAGAGATTACTTTTTATCTTCTAAACAAGCTCTAAAATATGGATTAATAGATTATATATTAAAAAAAAGAAAATAATATAAAAATATTAAAAAATATTTTTCAACATTTTTATAATATTAAAAAATATTTTTTTTAAATAAAGGAACTAAATATGAAAGAAAAAATAAACAATAATATAAAAAAAAAATTATATTGTTCATTTTGTAATAAAAATCAAAAAGAAACAAAAAAATTAATTATAGGAATAAATTCTTGTATATGTAATCAATGTATAAATACATTTTCAAAAATAATGAAAAAAGAAAAAAATAACATAAAAAAAAAAAAAAAATATAAAAAAAAATATACTCCTATAAAAATAAAAAAAAAATTAGATAAATACATAGTAGGACAAGAAAAAGCAAAAAAAATATTATCTGTTGCTGTATATAATCACTATAAAAAAAATGAATATATAAAAAAAAATAATAAAAAAAAAATAAAAATAGATAAAAGCAATATTTTATTAATAGGTCCTACAGGAAGCGGAAAAACTTTATTAGCTCAAACTTTATCAAAAATAATAAAAGTTCCATTTATAATATCAGATGCAACAACATTAACTGAAGCTGGATATGTAGGAGAAGATGTAGAAAATATAATATATAGATTATTACAAAGTTGTAATTTTAATATAAAAAAAGCTGAATCAGGAATAATATATATTGATGAAATAGACAAAATATCTAAAAAATCAGAAAATATGTCTATTACTAGAGATGTATCAGGAGAAGGAGTTCAACAATCTTTGCTAAAAATAATAGAAGGAACAGATGCACTAATATCTCCTAGTGGTGGTAGAAAACATCCTGATCAAAAATTAATAAAAGTAAATACATCAAAAATACTTTTTATTTTTGGAGGAACATTTTCAGGAATAAAAAAAATTATTTTAAATAGAATAAAAATAAAAAATAACTTTGGTTTTAATAAAATAGAAAAAAATATAAAAAAAATAACTAAAAAAAATATATTAGAAAAAATAAATACAAAAGATCTTATAAAATTTGGATTTATACCAGAATTTATAGGAAGAATAGCAATTATAACAATATTAAAAAAATTAAATAAAAAAGATTTAATAAAAATATTATGTAAACCAAAAAATTCTTTAATAAAACAATATAAAGAACTATTCAAAATGGAAAAAATAAAATTAGAATTTTCAAAAAGAGCTATACAAGAAATAGCTAAAAAATCTATTTATATAAAAACTGGATCTAGAGGTCTTAGACTAATATTAGAAAAAATTTTATTAAACATTATGTATGATATTCCATCAAAAAAAAATATAAAAAAAATATTAATTAACAAATCAGTTATAAGCAAAAGATCCTTACCAATATTAATAAGTAAAAAAATATAAAAAAATTATCATATTGTAAAAAAAAATGTTTAATTTATTTATTAACATTTTTATTAATAAAAAATAAAAATCATACCAAAAAATTCTCAGATCTTTTTATATTAAAAACTATTTTTTTTAAAATGTTGATGTATATCATTAATACTATAGAATAACTATTAAAACTAAGAGAGAAATATATGAATTCTGAGTATAACAAAAAAATACAAATATCTTTGTTACCACTACGAGATATAGTAGTATATCCAAACATGATAATATCATTATTTATTGGAAGAAAAAAATCAATAAAATGTATAAATAAAATTGTTAAAAATAAAGAAAAAATATTTTTACTTACACAAAAAGATCCAAATGTAGAAAAACCTAAAGAAAAAGATCTATTTAAAATAGGAACTGTTGCAAAAATACTTCAAATATTGAAGTTACCTAATGGAACAATAAAAATTTTAGTAGAAGGTTTAAAAAGAGCTAAAATTTGTTCATTAAAAAAAAATGAAGAATATTTTTTAGCTAATATAAAATTTATAAAAAATAATGTAATAAAAGATGAAGAAAGTAAAGTTTTAATAAACACTTCTATAAAAAAATTTGAAGAATATATAAAATTAAATAAATTAATACAATTAGAAATACTAAACAACATTAAAAAAATAAAAAATATAGAAAAATTATCAGATACAATTGCTTCATATATAAATTTAAAAGTAAAAGATAAACAAAACATATTAGAAATGTCTAATTCTAAAAAAAGATTAGAACATATTATGGTAATAATGGAATCAGAAATAAACATTCTAAAAATAGAAAAGAAAATAAGAAATAGAGTAAAAAAACAAATGGAAAAAAGTCAAAAGGAATATTATTTAAATGAACAAATGAAAGCTATACAAAAAGAATTAAATGAAACAGAAGATGAAGTAAATGAAGAAAAAATGTTATTAAAAAAAATAGCATTAATAAAAGCTCCTAAAGAAATAAAAAATAGAATAAAAATAGAACTAAAAAAACTTAAAACAATGCCATATATGTCATCAGAATCATCAGTTATAAAAAGTTATATAGATTGGATAATACAAGTTCCATGGGCTAAAAGAGGAAAAATAAAAAGAAATTTATTAATAGCTAAAAAAATATTAGATAAAGATCATTATGGATTAAAAAAAGTAAAAGAAAGAGTAATAGAATATTTAGCAGTACAATCTAGATCAAAAAAAATTAATGGACCTATTTTATGTTTAGTAGGACCTCCTGGAGTAGGAAAAACATCTTTAGGACAATCTATAGCAAAAGCTACTGGAAGAAAATATATAAAAATGTCGTTAGGAGGAATAAGAGACGAAGCAGAAATTAGAGGACATAGAAAAACGTATGTAGGCTCTATGCCGGGAAAAATAATTCAAAAAATGTCAAAAGTAGGAGTAAAAAATCCACTATTTTTGTTAGACGAAATAGATAAAATTTCATATGATAATAGAACAGATCCATATTCTGCTTTATTAGAAGTTTTAGATCCTGAACAAAATTTTGCATTTAATGATCACTATTTAGAAATAGATTATGATCTTTCAGAAGTAATGTTTATAGCTACCTCAAATACTTTAGATATACCATATGCATTATTAGATAGAATGGAAATATTAAGATTATCAGGATATACAGAAGAAGAAAAATTACATATAGCAAAAAAACATATAATACCAAAACAAATAAAAAAAAATGTATTAAAAAAAAGTGAAATAGAAATAGAAAAAAATGTAATAACAAAAATAATAAGACATTATACAAAAGAAGCAGGAATAAGAAATTTAGAAAGAGAAATATCAAAAATATGTAGAAAAGTAGTAAAAAAATTATTATTAAATAAAAAAATAAAAAAAGTAAAAATAAATAATAAAAATGTAAAAAAATATTTAGGAATTAAAAAATTTGATTATGGAAAAATTTCTAAAAAAGATAAAATAGGACAAGTATCAGGTTTAGCTTGGACAGAAGTTGGAGGAGAATTATTAAACATAGAAGCAGCATGTGTTCCTGGAAAAGGTAAACTTACTTATACTGGATCCTTAGGAAATGTAATGAAAGAATCTATACAAGCAGCATTAATAATAATAAGATCACAATCAAAAAAATTAGGAATAAAAAATAGTTTTTATGAAGATCATGACATACATGTACATGTTCCAGATGGAGCAACTCCAAAAGATGGTCCTAGTGCAGGAATATCTATGTGCACTGCTATTACATCATGTTTAACAAAAAATCCTGTAAGATCTAATATAGCAATGACAGGAGAAATTACTTTACAAGGAAAAATATTAAATATAGGAGGATTAAAAGAAAAACTTTTAGCAGCTCATAGAGGTGGAATAAAAAATGTATTAATACCTTATGAAAATAAAAGAGATCTAGAAAAAATACCAAAAAATATTTTGTTTGGATTAAAAATACATAAACTAAAAAAAGTTGAAGAAGTATTAATATTATCATTAAAAAATTTTCCATATAAAAATTTTAAAAATGCAAAAAAAAGATAAAATAATGCTGGCAAAAAAAAATAATTGCCAGCTAAGTTAACAAAAATATGTAATATATATGATAAAATACTAAAAAATATATTTTTTTTGATATTTTAAAAAAAAATGATAAAAAATTTTTTAGTAAAAACAATTATAATAATTATTATTGCATCATTTATAATTAATAATTTTTTATAATTATTAATTTTTATAAAAATAAAAATAATATAAAACAAATTTAAAAAACAGGATATTTTTGTGCAACTATTTTATAAACTAAATTGGTATTTTTTAAAAGAATGGAAAAAATATATTAGTGCTATAATCCTTCTAATTACAATATCTTTATTACAATTAATACCACCAAAATTAATGGGAATATTAATAGATACAATTATAAAAAAAAAACATTCAAATGATAAAATCTTTTATATAGTATTATCAATATTTACTATATCTACTATAGTATACATATTAAGATATATGTGGAGAGTATTATTATTTGGTGCATCTTATAAATTAGCTATAAATCTTAGAAGTAAAATATATAAATTTTTAAGTAAACAAAATTCTGATTTTTATTTAAAAAATAAAATAGGTAATTTAATTGCTAAATCTACTAATGATGTAGATAGAGTAGTATCTGCAGCAGGTGAAGGAGTATTGACATTAGTAGATTCTGTAGTAATTGGATCATTAGTATTAATAGTAATGATATTTCAAATAAATTTTTATTTAACTATAATATCATTACTTCCTATGCCAATAATGGCTTATATAGTAAAAAAATATGGAGAAAAATTACATAAAAAATTTAAAAAATCTCAAAATGCATTTTCAATTTTAAATAATAATACACAAGAAATTTTAACTAGTATAAGGATGATAAGATCATACGGATTAGAAAAAATCAAACTAAAAAAATTTAAAAAAGTAATAAAAAATGTTGGAAAAAAAAATATAGAAGTTTCTAAAGTAGATGCACTATTCGATCCTATAATACATATTTCTATATCTATTTCTAATTTATTAGCAATAATATTAGGAGGAATATTAGTAATAGAAAATAAAATTACTCTTGGAGAATTAACTAGTTTTATTATGTATTTAGGATTAATGATGTGGCCTATGTTAGCTTTAGCTTGGATGTTTAATATAGCAGAAAGAGGAAAAGTATCACTACTTAGAATACAAAAAATAATTAAAACTAAAAAAGAAAAAAAAAAAAATTTTTCAAAATTTCCAAAATCACACAAGAATTTACAAATAAAAATATATAAATTTTGTTATAAAAATTCTAATAATATAATTTTAAAAAATATTTATTTTAAAATAAAGTTAGGAAATACACTTGGAATATGTGGTCCAATAGGATCAGGAAAAACTACTTTATTGAATATAATACAAAACAATTTAAATTTAATAAAAGGGAAAATTCTTTATAACAATGTATGTATAAAAAATATTAAAAAAAAAGAATGGAAATCTAATTTATCAGTAGTAAATCAAAATAATTTTTTGTTTTCAGATACTATTGAAAATAATATTTTAATTGGTAATTCAAAATCTTCCAAAAAAGATGTAAAAAAAGTTTCAAAATTAGCATATATACATAAAGATATATTGTCTTTTCCAAACAAATATAAAACTAAAATAGGAGAAAAAGGAATAATGTTATCTGGAGGACAAAAACAAAGATTGTCTATAGCTAGAGCATTATTAAATGATTCAAAAATAATAATATTAGATGACTCTTTATCTGCAGTAGATGGAAAAACAGAAAACAAAATATTAAAAAATTTAAAAAAAAATAAAGAAAAAAATAAAACAATAATATTAGTATCACATAAATTATCTACTTTAATTAATGCAGACAAAATAATAGTTTTAAAAAATGGAAGAATAGATCAAATTGGAAATCATAAAGATTTGATAAAAGAAAAAAAATGGTATTATAAGATGTTTAAATATCAACAACTGAAAAAAAGATTAAAAAAAGAAACAAACGAAAGAGATTAAATTTATATATGGATAAAATAAAAATTAATTTTTCACCTATTTTAATGAGATTATTAAAATATGGAATTTTATATAAAAAAAAAATATTATATGTAATAATATTATTATTGTCTTCATCAATTTGTGAAGTATTATGTCCTATATTAATAAGCTTTTTCATAAAAACTATTATAGAAACAAATTCAATAGAAATTAAAACTTTTATATTAATAATTTCTATTTTCATAATTTTGCAAATTATATCTGCATTATGCAATTATTTAGAAATAATAATATTTAGTAAAATATCTACAAAAATAGTTAAAAAAATTAGATTAGATGTTATGAAATCAGCATTAAATCAACCAATTAAAATATTTGACAAAAAACCAATAGGGCAAATCGTTTCTAAAGTTACAAATGATACAGAAACTATAAAAGAACTGTATGAAAGAGTTATTCCTTCTACCATAAGAAATATAATATTAATAACAATTGTATTAATAACAATGTTTTTATTAGAATGGAAAATGGCTTGTATATCAATAATAATGTTTCCAGTAATTTCAACTATAATGATAATATATCAAAAATATAGTACTCCAATAATAAGAAAATTAAGATCTTATATAGCAGAAATAAATAATGTATTTAATGAAGCAATAAATGGAATGCAAATAATACAACAATTTAATAAAGAAAAAATGTTTTATAAAAAAATAAAAAAAATAAGTAAATTACATTATTTATATAGAATGAAAATATTAAAATTAGATGGTTTCTTACTTAGACCATTGTTTAGTTTTTGTACTAATATAATATTATGTGGACTAATATTATTATTTAATTTTTTCCCAAAAGAATCATTTCAAGTAAGCACTTTATATGTATTTATAAATTATCTAAACAGATTAAATGAACCTATGTTATCAATAATAAATCAACAATCTACACTTCAACAATCTATAGTATCAGGAGAAAGAATATTTAAATTAATAGATTCTAAAAAAAAAGAATATGGAAAAAATAATAATCCTATTAAAGATGGTAAAATACATATAAAAAATTTAAATTTTTATTATTCAAACAAAGAAAAAAAAATATTAAAAAATATAAATATAAAAATTAAGAAAAAAAAATTTGTTGCTTTTGTAGGTCATACAGGTAGTGGTAAAAGTACTTTAGCTAATCTAATAATAGGAAATTATAAAATAAAAGAAGGAAATATATATATAGATAATAAAAAAATAGAAGAAATAAGTAAAAATGTAATTACTAATAATATAGGAATAGTTCAACAAGATCCGTTTATTTTTACGGATACATTGTTTAATAATATTTCATTAAAAAGAAAAATTTCTACAAAAAAAATAATAAAAGTTATAAAAGATGTTGAATTGTATGATCTTATAAAAAAAAATAGAAAAGGAATTCATATGAAAATTAATGAAAAAGGTAACAATATTTCACAAGGTCAAAAACAATTAATATCTATAGCAAGAATATTAGTAAAAAAACCAAAAATTTTAATATTGGATGAATCTACAGCAAATATAGATTCTAATACTGAAAAAAAAATTCAAAAAATATTATTTAAAATTAAAAAAAATCTAACTTTAATAATAATAGCTCACAGACTTTCTACTATAATAAAATCAGATAAAATATTTGTTTTCAATAAAGGAAAAATAATAGAAAAAGGAAATCATAAAGAACTAATGAAAAATAAAAAATTTTATTGGAGAATGTATACATTGCAAATTCATAATAAAAAAATATTTTAATAAAATATATCTTCTGTCAACTTTAACTTAAGTACCTGATTATATTTAAATTGGCTGCTTTTTTCCAAACCTGACCTAATGTTTAAATATTCAGAACATAAGGGCTGACAGAAGATATTATTTATTATAATATATAATTCAATATAAAACAATATATTAAAAAAAAATATAAAATGAAAAAATTTTAATATTACAATTTTTATAAAAATAATATATAATTATAAAATTATGAGTTATAAAATATTAGCTAGAAAATATAGACCTAAATGTTTTAATGAAATAGTAGGTCAAAAATATATAATAAAGTCAATATATAATAGTTTTAAACTTAAAAAAATACATCAATCATGGATATTTTCCGGAAAAAGTGGTATAGGAAAAACTACTATATCAAGACTATTATCTAAAAGTTTAAGTTGTAAAATTGGAATAAAATATTTTTCTTGTTTAAAATGCAATAACTGTATAGAAATATTAAATGGAAATTTTGTAGACTTAATAGAAATTGATGCAGCATCTAAAACTAAAGTAGAAGAAATTAAAGAAATATTAGACAATTCTAAATATCTTCCAATAAAAGGAAGATTTAAAATTTATATAATTGATGAATTTCATATGTTATCTAAACATAGTTTTAATGCATTATTAAAAATTTTAGAAGAACCTTATAAACATATAAAATTTATATTAGCTACAACAAATATACAAAAAATACCAGAAACAATAATTTCTAGATGCATATGTTTTAATCTAAAAGAAATTAGCAAAAAACAAATAAAAAGATATTTAATAAGTATATTAAAAAAAGAAAATATAAAAATAGAAAAAAATGCAATAGAAATAATATACGAAGAATCTAAAGGAAATATAAGAAGTTCTTTAAATATTATAGAACAAGCTATTCTACTAAATAAAAATATAATTACAGAAAAAAATATAATAAATATATTAGGAAAAATAGAACAAAATAAAATGTTTTTATTAATAAAATATTTAATATTAAAAAATAAAAACAAAGTTTTTAAAATATTAAATGAAATTAATGCATCTAACTTTCAATGGAAAATAATATTAGATAATATATTAAAATTATTACATCATTTTGCTATTTTAAAAAAATTTGGATTTTCTATAGAAAAAAAAACATATATGAAAAATTATAGAAATGAAATTATAAAAATGTTAAAAAATATAAAACTTTCAAAAATATATAAATATTATAAAATAATGATAAGTGGAAAAAAAGAAATTAAAATTTCTATCAATCCTAGAATATGCGTAGAAATGGCATTATTAAAAATTTTATAAAAACTAATAAAAATAAGGTTAAAAATGTTTACAAACGAAAAATTAGGAAATTTAATGAAACAAGCGCAACAAATGCAAGAAAAAATGTCTAAAATGCAAGAAGAAATGGCTAAAATAGAAGTTACTGGTGAAGCTGGAGCAGGTCTAGTAAAAGTAACCATAAATGGTATACACAATTGCAGAAAAGTAGAAATTGATCCAACATTATTAGAAGATGATAAAGAAATATTAGAAGATTTAGCTACAGCAGCTTTTAATGATGCATCAAGAAGAATCTCTGAAGCACAAAAGAAAAAAATGTCTAATATTTCTAATAATTCACAACTACCAAATGGATTTAATTTTCCTTTTTAGTATTAAAATATTATATAAAAATTATTTAATAAAAATATATATTAAAAAATATTTAATAAAAATTTTAATTAGGAAAAAAAATGAAATCAGAAAAATATTCATTTAAATCAGAATCAAAACAACTTTTAAAATTAATGATACATTCCTTATATTCTAATAAAGAAATATTTATTAGAGAATTAATATCAAATTCATCAGATGCAATAGAAAAACTAAGATTTTTATTACTTTCTAATGAAAAATTTTCAAATATTAATATAAAATATCAAATAAAAATATATTTAGATGAAAAAAATAAAAAAATAAAAATAAGTGATAATGGAATAGGAATGAAAAAAGATGAAGTAATAAAAAATTTAGGAACTATTGCAAAATCAGGAACAAAATCTTTTATAAAATCTATAAAAAAAAATAAAAATAATGATTTTATAGGAAAATTTGGAGTTGGTTTTTATTCATCTTTTATAGTAGCTAAAAAAGTTTATGTAAATACATTATCAATATACAATAAAAATAAAAATAGCATAATATGGAAATCATATGGAAATGGAGAATATTCAATAGAAAAATCAGATAAAAAAAATGTAGGAACTGATGTAACATTATTTTTAAAAGATTCAGAAAGTTATTTAATAAATTACTATACAATAAAAAATATTATAAAAAAATATTCAGATCATATAAACATACCTATAAAAATAAAAAAATATGATAAAAAAAATAAATATAAATGGGAAAAAATAAATTTAGCAGAATCTTTATGGACATTAGAAAAAAAAAATATTGAAAAAGAACAATATATAAATTTCTATAAATATATAACAAATGATAATAATGATCCTTTTATATGGACTCATAATAAAGTAGAAGGAAATATAGAATACATAATTTTATTATATATACCATCAAAAGCTCCATGGGATATATGGAATAGAGAAAAAAAAAGTGGTTTAAAATTATATATAAATAAAGTATATATAATGGATAATGTAGAGCAATTTTTACCAAATTACTTAAGATTTGTAAAAGGAATAATAGATTCTAAAGACTTATCTTTAAATATATCTAGAGAAATACTTCAAGAAAATAAAAATATAGAAATTATAAAAAAGACAATTACTAAAAAAATATTAATACTTATAAAAAACATTGATAAAGAAAAATATATAAATTTTTGGAAAGAATTTGGATCTATAATAAAAGAAGGAATAGCTGAAGATATAGAAAATAAAGAACTAATTTGTGATTTATTACTATTTTCTTCTATAAAAACTAATAGCAAAAATAAATATTTATCTTTAGATGAATATGTTAAAAACATGGAAAAATTTCAAAAAAATATATATTTTATTACTTCAGATAATTACAAATCAGCAAAAAACAGTCCTCATTTAGAAATATTTAAACAAAAAAAAATAGATGTTTTAATACTTCATGAAAGAATAGATGAATGGATGATGAACTATTTAACAGAATTTAAAGGAATAAAATTTCAATCTGCAAATAAATTTGATGAAACATTAAACAAAATTGCAAACGAAAAAAATAAAAATGAAGAAAAATCATCAAAAAAAATAAAAAATTTAATAAAAAAAATAGAAAAAATATTAAAAAACAAAGTTAAAAAAGTAAATTTAACACATAAATTTTCAGAAACAGCAGCTGCGCTGACAACGGATTCTAATGAAATGAGTACACAAATGGCAAAATTATTTTCTGCAGCAGGTCAAAAAGTTCCTGAAATTAAATATATTTTTGAAATAAATCCAAATCATAAATTAATAAAAAAAATTTCTAGTATATCAAATAAAAAATATTTTAAAGAATTAGTAAAAATGTTATTTGAACAAGCTGTTTTAAATGAAAAAGGATCTCTAACAGAACCGAATAAATTTATAAAAAGAATAAATTATTTGTTAACAAAAAATATTATATAAAAAAATAAATTTATAAAAAGTGTGAAAAAAAAATATGAAAATAATTATATTAGGAGCTCCGGGAAGTGGTAAAGGTACTCAAGCAAACATAATATCAAAAAAATATAATATAAAAAAAATTTCTTTAGGAGAAATATTTAGAAAAAATATAAAAAAAAAAATTATTTAGGAAACATGATTAAGAAAAAAATTGAAAATGGAAAATTAGTAGATGATAAAATATCCATTAAAATTATAAAAAAAATAATTTCTGAAAAAGATTGTAAAAATGGATATATATTAGATGGATTTCCTAGAACATTTATGCAAGTAAAAAATATGTTTAATAAAAATATTAAAATAAATTGCATAATAGAAATTATTACAAATAAAAAAACAATATTAGAAAGAATATCTGGAAGATTAGTACATGAAAAATCAGGAAGAGTATATCATAAAATATTTTTTCCACCAAAAATAAAAAATAAAGATAACATTACTGGAGAAAAATTAAAAACAAGAAAAGATGATAAAAAAAAAATAGTAGAAAAAAGATTTAAAGAATATGAACAAGAAATAAAAAAAATAAGAAAATATTTTATAAACAAAACATTAAATAAAAAAATATATTATAAAATAAATGGAAATTTAGAAAAAAACATAATAAGTAAAAATATATCAAAAATAATAAAAAAATATATTTAATTATTTTTTGCACTCTACAAGATTCGAACTTGTGACCCACGGCTTAGAAGGCCGTTGCTCTATCCAACTGAGCTAAGAGTGCATTTTTTTAAGTAAATTATATATTATTTTATATATTATGTAAAATATAAGAATGCATTTTTTTTATAAAATTTGCAAGTACTTTTTAAAAATTATATTATAATGTTTTTAAAAAAAAATGGAGAAAAAATGTTAAATAAAATAATAAATGGAAAAAAAATAGCAAATTATTTACAAAAAAAAATAAAAAAAAAAATAATAAAAAAAGTTAAAAATGGAAAAAGAAGACCAGGAATAGCAATAATATTAATAGGAAATGATTCCTCTTCTAAAATTTATGTTAAAAAAAAAAAAATTGCATGTAAAAAAGTAGGATTTATATTTAAATATTGGAACTTTAAAAATTCTGTTAAAGAAATAGAAATATTAAAATTAATAAAAAAATTAAATAAAAATATAGAAATAGATGGAATATTAGTTCAACTTCCATTACCAAATCATATAAATTATAAAAATATAATGTGTTCTATATCATATAAAAAAGATATAGATTGTCTTAATCCATATAATGCAGGTCTTTTATTCCAAAAAAATTCTATAATAACTTCATGTACAGCAAAAGGAATAATGACATTAATAAAAAAATATAAAATAAATATTATAGGATTAAACGCTTTAATAATAGGATCCTCTAACATAGTAGGAAAACCAATAAGTATGGAACTTTTAGCATCTGGATGCACAATAACTATAGCTAACAAACATACAAAAAATTTAATAAATTATACTAAAAATGCAGATTTATTAGTAGTTGCTATAGGAAAACCTAATTTTATAAAAAAATCTTGGGTTAAAAAAAATTCTATAATATTTGATGTAGGAATTAATAAAATGCCAGATGGAAAAATAATAGGAGATGTAAATTTAAAATCAGTATATAAAAAAATATCTTATATTACTCCAGTTCCAGGAGGAGTTGGCCCGATGACAGTTACTTCATTATTAGAAAATACATTAATAACATATAAAAAATATTATAAAAATTAATTTTAATTAATTTTTTATTTAATTTTCCAAAAAGTTTTATTATAATTATCTTCTAATAAAATTCCTATTGAATTAAATTTTTTTCTAATATTATCAGATTTTCCCCAATTTTTATTTTTTCTAGAAAAATTTCTTATATCTATTAAAATTTCTATTTTACTAATAGAAATTATATTTTTTAAAATTCTAATTTTTTGTTTTTTAAAAAAATCATCACAACTTAAATAAAAAAAACCTAAAATTTTTCCTAAAAAAATTAATTTAGTAGACAAAATATTTGAATTAATTACATTGTTTTTTTTTTCTATATTTATTCTTTTAGAAATATCAAACAATATAGAAATTGCCTTAGGAGTATTAAAATCGTTATTCATTGCACTCATAAATTTTTTTTCAAACATTGTAGATTCTTCTGTTATACAATTATTAGTCTTTGTATTCAATAAAGAATAATATAATCTTTCCATTGAAAGTCTAGATTTTCTTAAACTATATTTAGTATAAATTAAAGGTTTTCTATAATGAATAGATAAAAAAAAATATCTTATAGTATCAGAATCATAATTTAAAATAGCCTGTTTTAAACTATAAAAATTTTTTAAAGATTTAGACATTTTACAATTTTTAAAAATTAATAATCCAGAATGTATCCAATATTTTACATATTTTTTATTATCTAAAAAACAAGAAGATTGAGATCTTTCATTTTCATGATGAGGAAATAATAAATCTAAACCACCTCCATGTATATCAAAAACCTTACCGCAATATTTATAACTTAATGCAGAGCATTCAATATGCCAACCAGGTCTTCCATTCCCCCATGGTGATTTCCATGAAATATTATTTTTATATTTTTTATCTTTTTTATTAATTAA
Source organism: Buchnera aphidicola (Ceratovacuna keduensis) (assembly GCF_039372665.1). Classification (GTDB taxonomy): domain Bacteria; phylum Pseudomonadota; class Gammaproteobacteria; order Enterobacterales; family Enterobacteriaceae; genus Buchnera_G; species Buchnera_G aphidicola_D. Next base: position 346,705 of record NZ_CP134994.1, read on the forward strand.
TTTCCATAAAACAAAATCTTTACTTTTTTTCTTATTTAAAAAATTTATATTATTATTTTTCTTTATTAAATTTGATAATATTTGTTTTGATAATTTTCCATATGATTTAAAACTAGATATAGAAAACATAATATCACCATTTTTAGATATATATGCATTTTTTAAATCTAACAATTTCATTATAAATTTAATTATTATCTTTATATTATGTGTAACTCTAGGCTCAACATCAGGTAATAAAATATTTAAATTATAAAAATCATCTTTCATACTTTTTATAATTCTGTCTACTAAACAAAAAAAATTTTCATTATTTTTAAATGATTTTTTAATTATTTTGTCATCTATATCAGTGATATTTCTAATATATTTTACTTTATATCCCAGATATTTTAAATATCTTATTATCATATCAAAAACTATAAATGTTCTACCATGACCTAAATGACAAAAATCATATACGGTAATACCACAAACATAAATAAACACTTTTTTATAAAAAAATGTCTTAAATATTTCTTTTGAATTTTTTAAAACATTAAAAATTTTTAACATTTATATCTCTATAAATAATAAAACTATATAAAATCCTGGCAATTACCTACTCTCACACAAGGATGCCTTGTACTACCATCGGTGTTGAAATGTTTCACTTCTGAGTTCGATATGGATTCAGGTGGTACCATAACACTATATCGCCAGGATATAAAAAATAGTTCAAAAAAAATTATGCATAAAATTTTTTATAAAATAACAGAAAAAAACAAAACTAATAAAACATTTCTGGTGTTGTAAGGTTAAGCCTCTCAGGTAAATTAGTACTAGTTAGCTTAACATGTCACCATGCTTACACATCTAGCCTATCAACGTTGTAGTCTACAACAACCTTTAAGCAAACTAAAATTATTTAGTTTAAGGGAAGACTAATCTTAGGGTAAGTTTCGTGTTTAGATGCTTTCAGCACTTATCTTTTCCGTATTTAGCTACCGGGCAATGCCATTGGCATGACAACCCGAACACCAGTGATACGTCCACTTCGGTCCTCTCGTACTAGAAGTAGATCCCTTCAATCTTCCTACGCCCACGACAGATAGGGACCGAACTGTCTCACGACGTTCTAAACCCAGCTCGCGTACCACTTTAAATGGCGAACAGCCATACCCTTGGGACCTGCTCCAGCCCCAGGATGTGATGAGCCGACATCGAGGTGCCAAACACCGCCGTCGATATGAACTCTTGGGCGGTATTAGCCTGTTATCCCCGGAGTACCTTTTATTTGTTGAGCGATGGCCTTTCCATACAGAACCACCGGATCACTAAGACCTGCTTTCGCATCTGCTCGCATTATCACGCTTACAGTTAAACTGGCTTATGCCTTTACACTAAACTTACGATTTCCGACCGTAATTAGCCAATCTTTGTGCTCCTCCGTTACTCTTTGGGAGGAGACCGCCCCAGTCAAACTACCCACCAGACAATGTCTCTATACCGGATAACGGATATTAGGTTAGAATAATAAATTCTAAAGGGTGGTATTTCAATTTTTGACTCAAATTAACCTGACGATTAATCTTCACAGTCTTCCACCTATTCTACACATCAAAAGTCATCATTCAATGTCAAGCTATAGTAAAGGTTCACGGGGTCTTTCCGTCTTGCCGCGGGTATACTGCATCTTCACAGCAATTTCAATTTCACTGAGTCTCGGGTGGAGACAGTCTAGCCATCATTACGCCATTCGTGCAGGTCGGAACTTACCCGACAAGGAATTTCGCTACCTTAGGACCGTTATAGTTACGGCCGCCGTTTACCGGGGCTTCAATCCAGAGCTTCAGAAAAAATCTTAACACCTTTTATTAACCTTCCGGCACCGGGCAGGCGTCACACCGTATACTTCCACTTTCGTGTTTGCACAGTGCTGTGTTTTTAATAAACAGTTGCAGCTAGCTGGTGTCTTAGACTAGTTTCAGCTATAAAAGTAAATTTTTTCACATAATACTAGCGTGCCTTCTCCCGAAGTTACGGCACCATTTTGCCTAGTTCCTTCACCCGAGTTCTCTCAAGCGCTTTAGTATTCTCTACCCAACTACCTGTGTTGGTTTGTGGTACGATTTTATTTTACATAAAGTTTAGAGGATTTTCTTGGAAGCATGGTGTAAATCACTTCATTATTTGCATAATTAGTCATAACGCCTTAGATTAAAAAATGATCGGATTTACCTAATCATTAACTCCTACACGGTTAAACCAGGACAACCAACACCTGGATGATCTAACCTTCTCCGTCACCCCATCACAGTAAAATAAAGAACAGGAATATTAACCTGTAATCCATCGATTACGCTTTTCAGCCTCACCTTAGGTGTCGCCTTACCCTGCCCCGATTAACGTTGGACAGGAACCCTTAGTCTTTCAGCGAGTAAGTTTTTCACTTACTTTATCGTTACTTATGTCAGCATTCGCACTTCTGATACCTCCAGCACATCTCACAATATGCCTTCTACAGCTTACAGAACGCTCCCCTACCCAATAAAAATATTTATATAAAAAATTTCTTAATATAAAAATATTAAATTATTGCCATAGCTTCGGTGTATAATTTAGCCCCGTTAAATCTTCCGCGCAAGACGACTTGACTAGTGAGCTGTTACGCTTTCTTTAAATGATGGCTGCTTCTAAGCCAACATCCTAGCTGTTTATGCCTTCTCACATCGTTTACCACTTAATTATAACTTAGGGACCTTAGCTGATGGTCTGGGTTGTTTCCCTTTCCACAACGAACGTTAGCACCCGCTGTGTGTCTCCCATGATAACATTATACGGTATTCGGAGTTTGCATCGGTTTGGTAGGCCTAGACGACCCCTAGCCGAAACAGTGCTCTACCCCCGCAAATGAATTACATGAGGCGCTACCTAAATAGCTTTCGGGGAGAACCAGCTATCTCCCGGTTTGATTGGCCTTTCACCCCTAACCACAGATCATCCGCTAATTTTTCAACATTAGTCGGTTCGGTCCTCCAGTTAGTTTTACCTAACCTTCAACCTGTCCATGGCTAGATCACCGGGTTTCGGGTCTGTATCCTGAAACTAAATCGCCATATTTAAGACTCGGTTTCCCTGCGGCTCCCTTATTTAAGTTAACCTTGCTACAGAATACAAGTCGCTGACCCATTATACAAAAGGTACGCAGTCACTTTAATTAAAAAATAAAAAAATATATTTATAAAAAGCTCCTACTGCTTGTACGTATATGGTTTCAGGATCTATTTCACTCCCCTTACCGGGGTTCTTTTCGCCTTTCCCTTACGGTACTTTGTTCACTATCGGTCAGTCAGTAGTATTTAGCCTTAGAGGATGGTCCCCCTATCTTCAAACAAGATTTCACGTGTCTCGTTCTACTTTTTGAGTAGATAATAATTATAGTTTTCGTATACTGGGTTATCACCAATTATTACCAATTTTTCCAAATTGTTTTACTAACTTTAACTAATATCTTTTACTCTGGCTTTTCCCATTTCGCTCGCCACTACTTAGGGAATCTCAATTGATTTCTTTTCCTCAAGGTAATAAGATGTTTCAGTTCCCTTGGTTCGCTTTTTTAATCTATATATTCAATTAAAAATGATGAATTATATTCATCGGGTTTCCCCATTCGGATATTATCGGTTAAAACGTTTCTTATCAACTTACCGATACTTTTCGCAGATTAGCACGTCCTTCATAGCCTCTGACTGCCAAGGCATTCACCATATACGCTTAAACGCTTAACCTTACAACCCACAAATGTTTTATTTATATTATTTTAAAAAAATATAATTAAAATTTTGTTTAATTCTGATTTTTTAAAGAGCATTATTATTAATTTAACTATATAAAATTAAATTAACAATAAAATTAAAAAATAAAATAGTAATAATTTATAGTAAAATAAATATTTTATGTCCCCTAGGGGATTTGAACCCCTGTTGCCGCCGTGAAAGGGCAGTGTCCTAGACCTCTAGACGAAGGGGACTAAAATATTAAAATAAATTTTTTAATAACATAATTTTATATACTATAAGTACTAATACTACATAATGAAAAAAAAGAGTCAAGAAGTTTATTAAATTATTTTTTTTAAAAAAAATTAAATTTCTATTTTTTTTTTTAATTCTATTATAGTTTTTTCTACATTTGGAAATTTTTTATGCCATAAAAAACAAGAATGAGCAGCTTGACTTACTAACATTCCTATACCATCTTTAAAATAAATTGATCCATATTTTTTACACCATTTTAAAAAAGGAGTACTTTTTCCATTTTTTTGAAAATATAAATCATAACAATAAGAACTTTTAGAAATTATAGATTTAGGAATATCCGGAATTTTATTAAATACTCCACTAGAAGTAGCATTTATTATTAAATTAAAATTATAATTTTTTATTTCATTTTTTTTTAAACAAAATAAATTTCCAAAATTATTAAATTTTTCTGACAAAATTTTTGCTCTATAAAAAGTTCTATTATATATATATACTTTATTATTTTTAGAAATTAAATTTGGAACTATTCCATAAGAAGCACCTCCTGCTCCAATTATTAATATATTATTTTTTTTTTTTAAAAAATTTAATCTTTTTAAATCATCTAAAATACCTATTCCATCAGTATTATCACCTAATAAAAAATTATTTTCAATTTTTTTTAAAGTATTTACAGATCCAGAAATTTTTGCTCTTTTAGTTAAAACATCTATATATTTTATTATTTTTTTTTTATATGGCAATGTTACATTAGCACCCAAATTATATTTTTCTTTAAAAAAATCTTTTAAAAAAATTTTTAAACAATTTTTAGGAGTTAAAATAGTATTATAAAAATATTTAATATTAATTTGTTTAGAAAAAATTTTATGAATAATTGGAGATAAAGAATGACTAACTGGATTTCCAAAAAGAGAAAAATTATTTAAATTAACCATTTCTAATATATTCTCCATTTATAATATTTATTATAGTAGAAGGACTTTTTTTTAAATTAACATAACCATTCATAATACAAATTTTTTTACCAAATTGATATAAAACTTCTTTCATATTTCTACAAGGATTAAGCCCACTTAAATTAGCGCTAGTAGATATTATTGCTTTTCCGAAATTTTTACATAAACTTTTTACAAATTTATTTTTAGTTATTCTTACAGCAACTAATTCAGAATTTCCTTTTATATAAAAAGATACATTATTATTAGCTGGATGCAAAAGAGTAAAATTTCCTGGCCAAAATTTATAAAACTTTTTTATATTATTTTTTGGAACATTTTTTGTAGAAATATATTTTTTTATATGTTTATAATTATATGATATTATTATAAGACCTTTTTTAGCATTTCTATTTTTTATTTTTAACAAATTAATAATAGCTTTTTCATTATCAGGATCACATCCTATTCCAAATACTGATTCAGTAGGATATATCACTGATTTGCCATTTTTTAAATTCATAATACATTTATTAATATTTCTTTGACATTCAATATACATAAAACAAACTTATAAAAATAAAAATATATAATAATTTTTATATTGATTTCTTTAATATAATTAAAGATAATAAAAATTATATAAATAAAAAATATTATCATATAACAAAATTATTTTAAATAAAAAAAATAGAAAAATAAAAATATTATGAAAATATTAAGATATCCTAATAAAAAATTAAGATATATATCAAAACCTGTAATAAAAATAGATAAAAAAATTCATAAAATAATAGATAAAATGTTTAAAATAATGATATTAGAAAATGGAATAGGATTATCTGCAATTCAAGTTGGAATTCCTTTACAAATAATAACAATATTAGATACAGAAAATATTAATAAAAAAATTACAATAATAAATCCTAAAATAATAAAAAAAAAAAAAAAAATATTAAATAGTGAAGGTTGTCTTTCATTTCCAAATCAACAAGCTATTGTTCCAAGATATAAATATTTAGATATAAAAGCTTTAAACTATTATGGAAAAAACATAAAAATAAAAGCTAAATCTTTACTATCGATATGTATACAACATGAAATTGATCATTTATTAGGAAAACTTTTTATAGATTATCTTTCAGAGTTAAAAAAAAATATCATAAAAAAAAAAATGAAAAAAATGTATAAAAAAGAAAATGAAAATAAAAATTAAAAAAAAATTAAAAATAGTTTTTGTTGGAACAACAAATTTTTCTAAAAAATATTTAGAAGCTTTAATAAAATCAAAATATAAAATAACAAAAGTTATAACAAAAAGAAAATTTTTTAAAAAAAAATATATTTCTGAAGTTGAAAAAGTTGCAAAAAAAAATTTTATTAAAGTAATTTCAAAAATAAATTTAGAAAATTCAAAAATAATAAAAGAAATTAAAAAAGAAAATCCAGACATTATGATAATAGTTGCATATGGAATAAAAATACCTAAAAATATAATAAAAATATTTCCATTAAAAGCAATAAATATACATCCTTCAATTTTACCTAAATGGAAAGGACCTTCTCCTATACAAAGAGCTATATTAAATGGAGATAAAAAAACTGGTATCAGTATTATACTAATAAATCAAAAAATTGATTCTGGCAATATATTATATAAAAAAACATGCAAAATAGAAAAAAAGGATACATTCTTAAGTCTATCTAAAAAATTATGTAATATTGGAATAAAATGCATGTTTTTAACTTTAAAAAATATTCATAAAAAAAAAGAACATAAACAAAAAAATATAAAAAATAATAATTTATATGCATATAAAATTAAAAAGTTAGAAACAAAATTAATTTGGTCAAAATCTGCAAAATCTTTAGAAAGATCAATAAGAGCTTTTTTCCCAAAACCTGCAAGTTATTTTATATATAAAAAAAAAAGAATAAAAGTAATGAAATCTAAAATATTTTTTTCAAAAAAAAAATATTTGTGTGGAAAAATAATAAATGTTTTAAAAAATGGAATATATATAGGAACAAAAAAAAATTGTTTAATAATAAATAAAATTCAATTAGAAGGTAAAAAAATAATTAATTCTGTAGATATATATAATGGATACAAAAATTTTTTTAAAATTGGAGATATAATTAAATGAAATATAAATTTTATAATAAATTTTATATAAATAATAGTTATAAAAAATAACTATTATTTATTTTGTTTTATATGAAAAATATTTATACATTTTTTTTATAATTTTTTTTTAATAACATTATTTTTTTTTCTTCCTACTAATTCTATATAAGACATTAAAGAATTATCTCCTTTTCTAAATCCACATTTTAAAATTCTAATATATCCTCCTGGTCTTTTTAAAAAAAATGGAGCTATATCAACAAATAGTTTTTTTACTATATTTACATTTCTTATTCTAGAAAACACAATTCTTCTATTATGTAAAGAATCTTTTTTAGAAATAGTAATTATTTTTTCTGAAAATTTTCTTAATTCTTTAGCTTTAGCTAAAGTAGTTTTAATCCTTTCATATTCAAATAAAGAACACATCATATTTCTAATCATAGATTTAAAATGACTTCTTGTTCGATTAAATTTTTTTCCAGATTTTTTATGTCTCACAAAACTCTCCAAAAAAATATAAAAAAATTTTTAATATGTTAAAATATAATATAAAAATTTTATTCTAATAAATCTTTAGGAGGCCAATTTTTTAATTGAGTTCCCAAAAATAAATTTCTAGAAGAAAGAACATCTTTTATTTCGGTAAGAGATTTTTTACCTAAATTAGGCGTTTTTAATAATTCTACTTCTGTTTTTTGTATTAAATCACCTATATAATGTATAGATTCAGATTTTAAACAATTAGCTGATCTAACAGTTAATTCTAAATCATCTACAGGTCTTAACAAAGTAGGATCAAATTTTGGTTTTTCCTCCTTTATTTTATCCTTTTTAATATCTTTTAAATATATAAAAGATTCTAGTTGTTCATATAAAATTGTAGAAGCATATCTTATTGCACTTTCAGGATCAATTGTTCCATTTGTTTCTATTAATATTATTAATTTATCTAAATCAGTTCTTTGCTTTACTCTAGCTGATTCTACATTATAAGATATATGATTAATAGGACTATACCAAGCATCTAATAAAAGTCTTCCTAAAGAAGAATCTTTATTATCGATTCTAGAAGAAGCTGGAGAATATCCAATTCCTTTTTCTACTTTCATTCTCATTTTTATTGATGAATTATTAGAAGTCAAACTACAAATAAAATGATTTAATTTTATTATTTCTATATCTCCATCATGAGAAATATCAGAAGAAATAACATTACATTCTCCATATTTTTCTATAGTCATAAATGAAGAATTTTTACTATGCATTTTTACTGGAAGTTCTTTTAAATTTAATAATATATTTATTATATCTTCTTTAACACCATCTTTTGTACTATATTCATGTAATATTCCTTCTATAAAAACTTCTGTAATAGCACATCCAGGAATAGAAGATAACAATATTCTTCTTAAAGAATTTCCTAAAGTGTGACCAAATCCTCTTTCCAATGGTTCCAAAGTAACTTCAGACTTATTTAAAGAAATTTTTTTTATATTAACTAATTTTGGTTTTAATAGTGTAGAGATAAAACTATGATACATAATACCTCCATTATTAAATTAAAACAAATATTATTTAGAATAAAATTCAACTATTAGATGTTCATTTATATCAGAAGATAAATCATTTCTTTCTGGTATTTGTTTAAAAATTCCAATCATATCAGAAATATTAACATCTAACCATAAAAATTTTTCATATTGTTTAGAAATTTCTAATGATGCTTTTATTCTAGATTGATTTTTAGCACTTTTTTTTATTTCTATTATATCATTAATGTTTACTTGATATGATGGAATATTAACTATTCTTTTATTAACTAAAATTGTTTTATGACTTACTAATTGTCTAGATTCAGATCTAGTACTACCAAATCCCATTCTATATACTATATTATCTAATCTTCTTTCTAATAATTTCAATAAATTTTCTCCAGTATTTCCTTTTATTTTAGATGCTTTTTTATAATAATTTCTAAATTGCTTTTCTAAAATTCCATATAATCTTTTAACTTTTTGTTTTTCCCTAAATTGTAAACCATAATCTGAAATTCTATTTTTCTTTATGCCATGTTGACCTGGAAAACTAGAAATTTTACATTTAGTATCTATAGATCTTAAACCTGATTTTAAAAATAAGTCAGTTCCTTCTCTTCTACTTAATTTTAACTTAGGTCCTAAATATTTTGCCATTTTTTTTTCCTAATAATAAATTTATACTCTTCTTTTTTTTGGAGGTCTACATCCATTATGAGGTATTGGAGTTACATCAATAATATTAATTATTTTAAATCCTGCAGCATTAAAAGCTCTAATTGCTGATTCTCTGCCAGGACCTGGACCTTTTACCATTATTTCTAAATTTTTCATATTATAAGATTTTACTGATTCAGCACATTTTTCAGCTGCAACCTGAGCTGCAAATGGAGTAGATTTTCTAGATCCTCTAAAACCAGAACCACCAGACGTAGCCCAACCTAATGTATTTCCTTTTTTATCTGTTATAGTTACAATAGTATTGTTAAAAGAAGCATGAATATGAGCTACTCCATCAGTAATATATTTTTTAATTTTTTTTTTAGATTTTGTTAAAACTTTTTTCATTTTATTACTCTTTTTTTAATTAAAAAATTATTTTTTTAATATTTTTCTAGGACCTTTTCTAGTTCTAGCATTTGTTTTAGTTCTTTGACCTCTTACAGGAAGACCTTTTCTATGTCTTAACCCCCTGTAACAACCTAAATCCATTAATCTTTTTATACATAATTTATTTTTTCTTCTTAAATCACCTTCTACAATAAATTTAGATACTTTTTCTCTTAATAAATCTAATATTTTCTCGTCTAGAGAACCTATTTTTGAAAAAAAAGATATATTTAAATCTTTACAAATATAATTAGCTCTAGATTTTCCAATACCATATATCATACTTAAAGCTATATTCACATGTTTATTATTTTCTATATTAATACCTTGAATACGAATCATATTTTATAAAATTCCTAATTTTAAAAATTTTTTAAAAAAAAATTAACCTTGTCTTTGCTTATGTTTTTTATCATTTTTACAAGTTACAACAATTACATTATTTCTTTTTACTATTTTACACAATTTACACATTTTTTTTACTGAAGTTCTAACTTTCATATCAAAACCTTTATTTTAAAAAAAATTATTTTCAATTTTATTATTAGAATTTTTGAAATTTTTATAATACATGTTAGAAACAATAATATTTTGTATTTGACTTATACAATCTATAATTACTACTATTACTATTAATAAAGAAGTTCCACCAAAATATAAATTAGAATTTAAAAAATATTTTACAAATTCCGGAACCATACAAACAAAAGAAATATACAAAGATCCTATAAAAGTTAATTTTGTAACAATTTTCTTTATATATTCAGAAGTTTTATTACCAGGTCTAATTCCTCTTATAAAAGCTCCAGATTTTTTTAAATTTTCTGATGTATCCTTAGAATTAAAAGTTAAATTAGTATAAAAAAAACAAAAAAATATTATTAAAACAATATAACTAAATGTATAAAAAAAACTATTTGGTTGTAAAAATTTTAAAAAATTTATCAATAAATTATTTTTATAAAAACTTATTATCCAAGAAAAAATTGTATAAGGTAATAAAACTATACTAGATGCAAATATAGCTGGTATTACTCCTACTATATTTACTTTCAGAGGTAAATGACTATTGTTAGTAATATATGACATTTTTCTCTGATTAATATTAGCATATTGAACATTTATTTTATAATAACTTCTTTCTATAAAAGTAATAAAAAAAATTACAGAAAATATAAAAATAATTAAAAATAAAAATAAAAAATAATTAATATTTTCTAATCTAAATTTTTCTATAACATTTATAATAGAATGTGGAATACCAGATATTATTCCTAAAAATATTATTATAGACATTCCATTTCCTATACCATATTTAGTAATAAGTTCTCCAATCCATATTAAAAACATAGTACCTGTTACTAGACTAAAAGAACATAAAATATAAAAACATATTCCTGAATTAATAACCAAATCTTTAAAAATATATATATTAGATAAACTTATAGATATACAAATAGACTGAACAATAGCTAAAATAAAAGAAAGATATTTTGTATATCTATTAATTTGTATTTTTCCAATTTCTCCATTTTTTTTCATATTTTTAAATTTTGAATTTATTAAAGTAAGAAGTTGAATAATTATAGATGAAGATATATATGGCATTATACCTAAAGAAAATATAGATGCTTTACTAATAGATCCACCAGAAAATACATTTAACATATCTAATAAATTTCCACTATTTTGATATAATATTTTAGATAAAACTGTAATATTAATTCCTGGAATTGGTATTAAAGATCCTATTCTAAAAATAATAACTGATATTATTAAAAATAAAATTCTATTTTTCAGTTCATTTTTATTTATATAAAAATTTTTATTAGAAAATTTATTAATTGTACTATTTAATTTATTTGCCATAATATATATTATATTACCTATTTTATTTTACCACCAAACTTTTTTATTATAACAGACAATTTTTTTGTAGTTTTTAATCCTTTTAATATAATTTTTTTATTTATATTTCCAGTTCCTATAAATTTTACATATTTTACATTTTTTTTAATAATGCTATTAGTTTTCAATAAATTTAAATTTATTAAATCATATTTTTTTAATAAATCATTTATTTTGCTAAATTTTAATTCTTTAGTAAAAATATTTTTTTTAGAAGTAAAACCAAATTTAGGAGATCTTTTATACAAAGGCGTTTGACCGCCTTCAAAACCTATTCTTATTGAAGATCCTTTTCTAGATTTTTGACCTTTATGACCTCTTCCAGATGTTTTACCTAAACCAGAACCTATTCCTCTTCCACATCTTTTTTTTCTTTTTGATCTTTCTTCATATAATGCTATATTTTTAAGTAACATAAAATTATAATTCCTCTATTTTTAACATATAACTTATTTTATTTATCATACCAGAAATAGAAAGATTATTGTCTAAATTTTTAAAACTTCCTATTTTTTTTAAACCTAATGCTAACAAAGTTAATTTATGTTTAGGCAATATACCTATTGAACTTTTTATTTGAGTTATTTTAAATCTTTTAAAATTCATATTTTTAATTATTTCCAAAAAAAAATTTTATTGTTTTATTTCTCTTTTTTGAAACAATATTAGGAGATTGCATGTTTTTTAAACCATTTATAGTAGCTCTAACTACATTTATTGGATTAGTAGATCCATAAGTTTTAGCTAATACATTAAATACTCCAGATACTTCAAAAACAGCACGCATTGCTCCTCCAGCAATTATACCTGTACCATCAGAAGCAGGTTTCATAAAAATAGTAGATCCTGTAAAAGTTTCTTTAATAGAATATTGTAAAGTATTTTTATTTAAAAAAAAAGTTATCATATTTTTTCTAGCTTTTTCCATAGCTTTTTGTATGGCAGAAGGAACTTCTTTAGATTTTCCATATCCAAAACCAACTTTACCATTTTTATTTCCTACTACAGTTAAAGCAGTAAAAGAAAAAACTCTTCCACCTTTAACAGTTTTTGAAACTCTATTAACTGAAATCAATTTTTCTTGAAATTCATTATTTTTTTTATTATCTATATTTTTCATAAAAAATATTCCTAAAATTTTAGACCATATTTTCTAGCAGATTCAGCTAATTCTTTAATTCTTCCATGATATTTAAATCCAGAACGATCAAATGATACTCTATCTATTCCATTTTTTAAAGATCTTAAAGCTATTTTTTTACCAATTAATTTAGCTGATTTTTTATTACCAGGATAACAAATATTTTTTTTAATATTTTTTTCTAATGTAGAAGCAGAAACTACTACAAAATTGTTTGAAGAAATTATCTGAGCATAAATATTACGAGAACTTCTATGAACTACTAACCTTATACTTTTTAATTTTTTAAATTTCTCTCTATATTTTAAAAATCTTCTAATTCTAGCATCTTTTTTTTTTAACACACTCATTTTACTTCTTTTTAGCCTCTTTTCTTCTTATTATTTCATTTTCATAATGAATACCTTTTCCTTTATAAGGTTCAGGAGTTCTATATGATCTTAAATTAGCTGCAGTTTGAAAAACCAACTGTTTATTTATTCCACTAAGAATAATTTTATTTGTAGAATTACAACTAGCAAAAACACCATTAGGTAATTTATATTCTATTACATGAGAATATCCTAAATTTAAATTTATTACATTTTCATTTATATAAGCTTTATATCCAACTCCAGATAATATTAATATTTTAAAAAATTTATTTTTAACTCCATATATCATAGAAAAAACTAAAGATCTATAAGTTCCAGCATACATCCATGATTTATTAAAATTATCATCACAATTAAAAGTTAACAAATTTTTTTTATATTTTATATATACACAATCATTAATTTTCAATTTTAATTTACCATATATACCATGTACATATATTCTATTTTTTTTTATAACTATATTAACATCATTAGGAACTAAAATAGGACTTTTTGCTATTCTAGACATATAAAAACTCCATATATTTTTATATAAAAATTAATTAATTTAATAAAATTAATAAACATTACATAATATTTCACCACCAATTCCTAATTTTCTAGCTTCAAAATCAGTTAAAACTCCTCTAGAAGTAGATATTATAGAAATTCCCAATCCATAAATAACCTTATATACATCTCTTTTATTTTTATATACTCTAAGACTAGGCTTACTTACTTTTTCTATATGTTCTATTACAGGTTTTCCATTATAATATTTTAAAAATATTTTTATTTTATAATTAATCAAAAAATTTTTTATATATCCTTCTCTTTTTAAAACTTCTAAAATAGAAACTTTAAATTTGGAAAATTTTACAATTACATATATCTTTTTAGAAAATTGACCATTTCTTATTCTAGTTAACATATCACTGATAGAATCTTGCATACTCATTTTTAAAAATTATCCTATAATGTTTATAAAAAAAATTAATTTTACCAACTTGATTTTTTTAAACCTGGAATTTCTCCATTCATTGCAGCTTCTCTAAATTTTATTCTACTTAATCCAAATTTTCTTAAAAATGCATGAGGTCTTCCTGTTATATAACATCTATTTCTAATTCTACAAAGACTAGAATCTCTAGGTAATTTTTGTAATTTAAATATAGCTTTCATTTTTTCACTATCAGAAGTTTTTAAATCGAATATAATTTTTTTTAAATTCTGTCTTACATTATAAAATTTTTTACTTAACTTTTTTCTTTTTATTTCTCTAGCTTTTATAGATTCTTTTGCCATATTTTTTCTCTATATGTTATTTCTTAAATGGAAAATTTAAAGATTTTAATAATTTTAATGAACAATAATCATTGTTAGTATTAGTAGTTATCGTAATGTTTAAACCTCTAGTTTTATCTATCTTTTCATAATTTATTTCAGGAAAAATAATTTGCTCTTTTATACCTATACTATAATTTCCTCTACCATCAAAAGATTTTTTATTAAAACCTCTAAAATCCCTAATTCTTGGAACAACTATATATATAAACCTATTTATAAAATCCCACATTCTATTTCTTCTCAATGTAACTTTACATCCTACAGGATGACCTTGTCTTATTTTAAATCCAGATATAGATTTTTTTGCATTAGTTACTATTGGTTTTTGTCCTGAAATCATAGTAATATCAGAAATTATATTAATTAAATTTTTTTTTTTATAATTACAACTACCATCTCCAATATTTAAAGTAATTTTTTCAATTTTAGGAACTTGCATAACAGACGTAAGATTTAACTTTTTCATTAAATAATTGATTATCTTTTTTTTATAAAGAACTCTTAATTCTAACACTATTAATCTCCATAATTTTTATATATATTTTATTAAAATTATTTTAATCTATAATTTTATTGTTAGATTTAAAAAAACGAAATTTTTTCCCATCTTTAAATTTAAATCCTACTCTATCAGATTTTCCTGTAAATTTGTTAAAAATCTTTAAATTAGAAACTTGTATATAAGATTCTTTTTCTATTATTCCTCCAGGTTCATTTTTTTCTGGAATAGATTTTTTATGTTTTTTTACAATATTTATTCCGGAAACAATTACTTTATTTTTAGAAATAAATTTTTTTACTATACCTCTTTTACCTTTGCATTTTCCTGATATTACTACTACTTCATCATTTCTCCTAATCTTTTTAGACATATATTTTTTCACCTTTAAATTACTTCTGAAGCTAAAGAAACAATTTTCATGAATTTTTCTGTTCTTAATTCTCTAGTAACTGGACCAAAAATTCTACTTCCTACAATTGTTTCATTGGCATTGTTTAATAATACACAAGAATTTCTATCAAATCTAATATAAGAACCATCTAATCTAGAAATTCCTTTTTTTGTTCTTATAACAACTGCTTTTAAAACTTCACCCTTTTTAACTTTACCATTAGAAGAAGATTCTTGAACAGCAACTTTTATTATATCTCCAATATTTGCATATCTTCTTTTTGAACCACCTAATACTTTTATACAAAGAACTAACTTTGCTCCAGAATTATCTGCAACATTCAAAATTGTTTGTTCTTGAATCATTTTATTATAACCTTTATTTTTTAATTATTTACTGTTTCTTATAATTTTTATTAATTTCCAAAACTTATGTTTAGATATTGGTTTACATTGAGAAATTTCTATTAAATCTCCAATTGAACATTCATTTTTTTCATCATGAATTTTAATTTTAGTATGTCTTTTAATAAATTTTCCATAAATTTTATGTTTTACAAAACGTTCTATTAAAACTACACAAGTTTTATTCATTTTATTACTTATAACTAATCCTTTTAAAGTTTTTATATTATTAATCACTTTTTTTTAACCTTATTTAATCCAATTAAAAATTTTAATTTTGAAATTTTTTTTTTACAAAATTTTAATAAATGAGTTTTTTTTAATTTTCCTGAAAACAATTGTATTTTTAAATTAAACTCTTCTTTTAAACACAACAACAATTTATTATTAAGATCTTTATCAATTTCATTATTATATTTTTTTATTACCATATTATACCTTTTTTTATAAAAATTGTTTTTACTGATAATTTAGCAGAAGCTAATAAAAAAGCTTTTCTAGAAATTTTTTCTGTAACTCCATCTACTTCATATAAAACTTTTCCAGGTTTAACTAAAAAAACCCAATATTCCACATTTCCTTTTCCTTTTCCCATTCTAACTTCCAATGGTTTTTTAGTAATAGGTTTATCAGGAAATATTCTTATCCACATTTTACCATCTTTTTTAATTAATCTACTTATTACTTTTCTAGCCGATTCTATTTGTCTTGAAGTAATTCTTCCTCTAGTAATAGATTTAATACCAAATTTACCAAAACAAATATTGCTTCCTATAGAAGTACCTCTATTTTTACCTTTATGCATTTTTCTAAATTTAGTGCGTTTAGGTTGTAACATAATCTTTATATTACTCCTTTTATCTAATTCTTCTTCTTCTAAAATTTTTTTTAAATTTAATAGTTGGTTTTTCTAATTTTAACATAACATCCATTTTTCCTAAAATTTCTCCTTTAAATATCCAAACTTTAATTCCAATTATTCCATATGTAGTATTTGCTTCAGAAAAACTATATTCAATATTTGCTCTTAAAGTATGCAGTGGAACTCTACCTTCTCTATACCACTCTCTTCTTGCTATTTCAGCACCTCCTAATCTTCCACTAATTTCTATTTTTATTCCTTTTGCACCTTGTCTCATAGCATTTTGAACAGATCTTTTCATAACTCTTCTAAACATAATTCTTTTTTCAAGTTGTAAACTTATATTGTTAGCAATTAATTTAGCATCTAATTCAGGTTTTTTAATTTCAGATATATTTATCTGAACTGGTATTTTAATTAAATTAAATATTTTTAATTTAATTTTTTCTATATCTTCTCCTTTTTTTCCAATTACTATTCCAGGTCTTGAAGTAAATATAGTTATTTTAATACTTTTAGAAAGTCTTTCAATAACAACTTTAGATATAGAAGCTTTAGTTAATTTTTTAAATATAAATTTTCTAACTTCAAAATCATTTTGTAAATTTTTAGAAAAATTTTTTTTATTTGCAAACCAAATAGAATTCCAATGTTTTATTATTCCCAATCTCATACCATTTGGATTAACTTTTTGACCCATATTTTAACCTTTTTATTTTTTTAAACTTAATAAGAAACTACTATTTTTATATGACTAGTTCTTTTTAATATTCTATCAGCTCTTCCTTTAGCTCTTGGCATCATTCTTTTCATAACAGGTCCGTTATCTACATTTATTCTAACTATTTTAAGTTTATCTACATCCAGACCATAATTATGTTCAGCATTTGCAATTGCTGAATATAAAACTTTAATTATTAAATTAGAAGCTTTCTTCCTATTAAATTTTAATATTTCTATAGCTAAAGAAACATTTTTTCCTAATATAAGATTAGAAACTAATCTAATTTTTTGAGAAGAAGAATTAGCTTTTTTATGTATAGCATATACTTCCATTTTTTTTACTCCAAAAAAAATTATTTAGATTTTTCAGAAACATTTTTTTTTATTTTTTTATCTATATTATGACCTCTATAAGTTCTAGTTATAGAAAATTCTCCTAATTTATGACCAACCATTTCTTCAGTAATAAAAATTGGTATATGATTTCTACCATTATGAACTGAAATGGTTAAACCTATCATATTAGGAAATATAGTAGATCTTCTTGACCATGTTTTTATTGGTTTTCTATCTTTTAATTTCAAAGCCTTTTCAACTTTTTTAAATAAACTTCTATCTATAAAAGGACCTTTTCTGACTGATCTAGGCATATTATCATCCTTTATTATTTTCTTCTATGTACAATAAATTTTTGAGTTCTTTTATTATTTCTAGTTTTTTTTCCTTTAGTTTGTTTACCCCATGGACTAACAGGATGTTTACCAAAATTTTTTCCTTCACCACCTCCATGAGGATGATCTACTGGATTCATAGCTGTACCTCTTACAGTAGGTCTTATTCCTAGCCATCTTTTACATCCAGCTTTACCAAATTTTCTTAACATATGTTTTATATTACCAACTTCTCCTATAGTAGCTCTACAATTTAAATGTATTTTTCTAATTTCACCTGAACATAATCTTATTAATGCATAATTTTTTTCTTTTGATATAAGTTGAGAATGACTTCCAGCAGATCTAGATATTTGAGCTCCTTTTCCTGGTTTAATTTCTATATTATGTATATATTCTCCAGAAGGAATATTTTTTATACATAAACAATTTCCAGACTTAATTTCTACTTTTTTTCCTGAAATTACAATATCACCTATTTTAATATTTTTTGGTTCTAAAATATAACTTTTAGTACCATCTTTATATACAATTAAAGCTATATTTGAAGATCTATTAGGATCATATTCAATTCTTTTTACAACAGCTGGTATATTATCTTTATTTCTTTTAAAATCTATATATCTATATTTTTTTTTATGTCCTCTTCCAATATGTCTTGTAGTTATTCTTCCTAAATTATTTCTACCACCGGTTTTTACAATTTTTTTTAATAAAGATTTTAAAGGTTTTTTTTTATATAAATTATAATTTTTTATTTTTATTAAATGTCTTCTACCAGGAGATGTAGGTTTTACTTTCTTTATTATCATATAAAATTTTCCATTTTTTTTAAAAATATTTAAAAATTAAAACTATCACCTTTTTTTAAAGTTATATATACTTTTTTCCAATCTTTTTTAAATCCATATTTATTAGAATTTCCTTTTCTATTATTTTTTTTTTTACCTTTTACAATTAAAGTATTAATTTTTAATACGTTTACTTTAAAAATTTTTTCTAACATATTTTTTATTTCTTTTTTGTTAGCATTTTTTAAAACTTTTATTATAAAACTATTTTTTTTTTCAGAAATTATAGAAGATTTTTCAGAAATATGAATTCCTCTAAAAATTTTTAAATTTCGTTCTTTAAATTTCATGTAAACTTTTCTCTATTTCTTTTAATGTTTTAAAATTAGTAACTATTACATCATAAGATAATAATATTAATGGATTAATAAATCTATGTTCTATTAGAAAAACTCCTTTTATATTTCTAGATGATAAAAATATATTTCTATCAAAATTACTTAATATGATTAATATCTTATTAAAATTTATAAATTTTAATTTTTCAACTAATAACTTAGTTTTTGGATAATTTATACTTAATTCTTTAAAAACTATTAATTTATTTTTTCTTATTAATTCAGAAAAAATACTTTTTATAGCTCCTTTATACATTTTTTTATTAACTTTTTTAAAATTATTTCTATATTTATATGCAAAAGTTACACCTCCTGATCTCCATATAGGGCTCCTTATTGACCCTACTCTAGCTCTACCAGTTCCTTTTTGTTTCCATGGTTTTTTTCCAGAACCTGATACTTCAGCTTTAGATTTTTGAGATTTTGTACCTTTTTTACTAATAGAAATATATGATGATAATACTTGATGTATTAATTTTATATTAAAAGATCTATTAAATATAGAATTTGACAAATTAATAAAATCATTATTGCTGTCTTTTAAAAATAATTTCATATAAAAAATTATTTACCTCTTAATTTTTATAGATGGTCTTATAATAACATTACTATTAGAAAATCCAGGTATAGTTCCTTTTACAAATAAAAAATTTTTTTTATTATTTATACGAACTATACTTAAATTTTGTATAGTAATTCTTTTATTTCCTAAATGACCAGACATTTTTTTTCCTTTAAAAACTCTTCCAGGAGTTTGATTTTGACCTATAGATCCAGGAGCTCTATGTGATAAAGAATTACCATGACTATTATCTTGAGATTTGAAGTTCCATCTTTTTATAGTACCAGAAAACCCTTTACCTTTAGAAAATCCTGTTATATCTACTTTTTTAACATTTTTTAAAATATTTATATTTAATATTTGACCTGAAAAAAAATTATTTTTTTCTTTTACTCTAAATTCCCATAATCCTCTTCCCGGAGAAACATTATATTTAATAAAATGACCAGATTTAGGTTTATTTATACTATTTTTATTTTTTGTTCCTGTAGTAACTTGTATAGCAGAATATTTATCATTCTTTAAATTTTTTACTTGAACTACTACATTTTTAGTAACTTCTATTATAGTAACTGGAATTAAATTTCCTTCTTTAGAAAAAATCATAGAAGACCCTATTTTTTTACCTACTAATCCAACCATATAAAATCACCTATAATAAAATTATTTTTATTTTTAATATTAATCTAAAACTATTTGTACATCTACTCCTGCAGCTAAATCTAATCTCATTAGAGCATCAACAGTTTTTTCTGTTGGTTCTACAATATCTATTAATCTTTTATGAGTACATATTTCATACTGATCTCTAGCATCTTTATTTACATGAGGAGATATTAATATAGTAAATTTTTCTTTTCTAGTAGGTAATGGTATAGGACCTCTAACTTGAGCTCCAGTTCTCTTAGCTGTATCTACAATTTCTTCAGTAGATTGATCTATTAATCTATGATCAAAAGCTTTTAACCTTATTCTAATTCTTTGATTATTCATAATATACTATATATTCTCCACAAATAAATTTTTTATATAATTAAATAATAATTTATAATAAAAAATTATTATTAAAAATAATAAAAAATAAAAAATTTTATATAAAGACAAATTGTATCAAATATAAATTCTAAAAACTAGCATAAAAATATTTATATAGAAAAAGAGGTATAGTAAAATTCCTCTTTTTCTAAAAATTTTTATTCAATAATTTTTGAAACTATACCAGCTCCAACAGTTTTACCACCTTCTCTTATAGCAAATCTCAATCCTTCTGTCATAGCTATTGGATGTATTAAAGTAACATTTAATTCTACGTTGTCTCCAGGCATAACCATTTCCATAGAATCAGGCAATTCTATTAATCCTGTTACATCAGTAGTTCTAAAATAAAATTGAGGTCTATATCCTTTAAAAAAAGCAGTATGTCTACCACCTTCTTCTTTAGAAAGTACATAAACTTTAGAACTAAATTTTTTATGAGGAGTTATAGAACCAGGTTTTGATAAAACTTGACCTCTTTCTATATCATCTCTTTTTGTACCTCTTAGTAAAACACCTACATTTTCACCCGCTCTTCCTTCATCTAATAATTTTCTAAACATTTCAACACCAGTACATATAGTTTTATGAGTAGGCTTTATGCCAACTATTTCTACTTCTTCTCCAACTTTTATAATTCCTTTTTCTACTCTACCAGTAACTACTGTACCTCTTCCAGATATGGAAAACACATCTTCTATAGGCAATAAAAATGGTTCATTTATTTCTCTTTTAGGATCAGGAATATATGTATCTAATAAATTAGATAATTCTATAATTTTATCTTCCCACTTTTTGTCCCCTTCTATAGCTTTTAAAGCTGATCCTCTTATTATAGGAGTTTTTTCTCCAGGAAAATCATATTCTGTAAGAAGATCTCTAACTTCCATTTCCACTAATTCTAGTAATTCTTCATCTTCTACCATATCACATTTATTAAGAAACACTACAATATAAGGAACACCGACTTGTCTACCTAAAAGTATATGTTCTCTTGTTTGAGGCATAGGTCCATCAGTTGCTGCAACTACTAATATAGCACCATCCATTTGAGCAGCACCTGTTATCATATTTTTTATATAATCAGCATGACCAGGACAATCAACATGAGCATAATGTCTTTTTAAAGTATCATATTCAACATGAGAAGTATTTATAGTAATTCCTCTAGATTTTTCTTCTGGAGCATTATCTATTTGTTCAAATGTTCTAGCTGAACCTCCATATTTTTTAGATAAAACTGTTGTTATAGCTGAAGTTAAAGTTGTCTTACCATGATCCACATGACCTATTGTTCCAACATTTATATGTGGCTTTATACGATCAAATTTTTCTTTAGACATTTTTTATACTCTAGTTTCATTGATATGTTAAAATTTCATTCTATATAAATATAAAAAATATTATTATTTTTTATTTTCTAGAATATTATAAGTTATATTATCAGGTATTTCTGAATATTTTAAAAATTCCATAGAATACATAGCCCTACCTTGAGTTTTTGATCTTAAATCAGTAGCATATCCAAACATTTCTGATAATGGAACTTTGGAAACAATTATTTTATTATTAAAATTATTATCTAAACTTTCTACATTTCCTCTTCTTCTATTTAGATCTCCAATAACATCACCCATATATTCTTCAGGAGTATCTATTTCTACTTTCATTATAGGTTCCAATAAAATTGGTTTTGCCATTTTGAAAGCATTTTTAAAAGCTATTGAAGCAGCAAATTTAAATGCAAGTTCTGAAGAATCAACATCATGATAAGAACCAAAATGTAATCTAACACCTATATTAACTACTGGATATCCAGCTAAAGGTCCTGAACTTAATTGTTCTTGTATTCCCTTGTCTATAGCAGAAATATATTCAGAAGGTATTACTCCTCCTTTTATATTGTTTATAAACTTGTAGTTTTCTTTATTAACTTCAATAGGAAATATATCTATTACAACATGACCATATTGACCTCTACCTCCAGATTGTTTTATATATTTTCCTTCTACATTATTAATTTTATTCTTTATAGTTTCCCTATATGAAACTCTAGGTTTTCCTACATTAGCACATACACCAAATTCTCTTTTCATTCTATCTACGATTATTTCTAAGTGCAATTCTCCCATGCCAGAAATTATAGTCTGATTAGATTCATGATCTATATGAACTTTAAAAGAAGGATCTTCTTTAGCTAATCTTGCTAAAGCAATTCCCATTTTTTCTTGATCTGATTTAGTTATTGGTTCTATAGCTATAGAAATTACTGGTTCCGGGAATTCTATTTTTTCTAAAATTATTTTTTTTTTAGGATCGCATAGAGTATCTCCTGTAGTAACATTCTTTAATCCTATAGCTGCAGCTATATCTCCTGATCTAACTTCTTTTATTTCTTCTCTTTTATTAGCATGCATTTGAACTATTCTTCCAAATCTTTCTTTTTGAGATTTTGTAGAATTTAATACAGTATCTCCAGATCTTATTATTCCTGAATATACTCTAAAAAATGTTAAACTTCCTACAAAAGGATCAGTAGAAATTTTGAAAGCTAATGCAGAAAAATATTCATTGTTATCATATTTTTTTACTTTATAATTATCTTTTTTAGAATAATTTTTTGAAATATTATATTTATTAAAATATACATCTTTAGGAGAAGGTAAAAAATCTACTATTGAATCTAATAATGATTGAACACCTTTATTTTTAAAAGAAGAACCACAAGTAACTACTAATATTTCATTTTTTAATGATCTTTTTCTTAAACCTTTTTTTAATTCTTCTTCAGAAAATTCTTTTCCGGATAAATATATTTCCATAAATTTATCATTAGATTCAGCTACAGTTTCAACTAAATGTTTCCTCCATATATTAGAAATATTTATTAAATCTTTTGGAATAGAAGAATGCTTAAAAGTAATTCCTTTATCAATATCATTCCATATTATAGATTTCATTTTTATTAAATCAATTACTCCAATAAAATTGTCTTCTGATCCTATTGGTAATTGTATAGGCACAGTAATTATATTAAACCTATTTTTAATTTGATTAATTACATTAAAAAAATTAGCTCCAATTCTATCCATCTTATTTATAAAAGCAATTCTAGGAACTTTATATTTATTAGATTGTTTCCATACAGTTTCTGACTGAGGTTGAACCCCTCCTACAGCACAATATATCATTACTACACCATCCAATACTCTCATAGATCTTTCTACTTCTATTGTAAAATCAACATGACCTGGAGTATCAATAATATTTATTCTATGAGAATCATATTGTTTATACATTCCTGACCAAAAAGTAGTTGTAGCTGCTGATGTAATAGTAATTCCCCTTTCTTGTTCTTGCTCCATCCAATCCATTGTTGCGTCTCCATCATGTACTTCACCTATTTTATGATTAATTCCAGTATAAAATAGAATTCTTTCTGTAGTAGTAGTTTTACCAGCATCTATATGAGCACTTATTCCTATGTTTCTATAATTTAATATATTAATTTTTCTAGACATATTTTTTATAATCTTATTATATTTTCAAAATATAAAAATATATTTTAACAAAATTGTTTATGAAATAAAAAATTGATAAAAATAAAATTTTTACCATCTATAATGAGCAAATGCTTTATTTGATTCAGCCATTCTATGAACTTCTTCTTTTTTTTTTATAGCATCACCTTTTTTATTAATAGCATCATAAAGTTCATTAAAAAGTCTTAAACACATAGATTTGTCTTTTCTCTTTCTAGCTGCAGATATTATCCATTTCATTGCTAATGTATTTCTTCTTAAAGGTCTAACTTCTACTGGAACTTGATAAGTAGATCCTCCTACTCTTCTAGATTTTACTTCTACCACAGGTTTTACATTTTTTAATGCTAATTTAAAAGATTCTAATTCATCTAATTTAGTTTTTTTAGATAAAAATTCTAATGCTTTATAAACAATGTTTTGAGCTATAGATTTTTTTCCATTCATCATAACTATATTTATAAATTTAGATATAGTTTCTGAAATAAATTTAGTATCAGGTAAAATATTTCTATTTTCAACAATTCTTCTTCTAGGCATATTAATATCCACAATTTCTAATTTGTAAAAAAATATTTATTATATTAAGATTTTATTTTTTTTGTACCATATTTTGATCTACTTTTTTTTCTATCTTTTACTCCAGAACAATCTAAAGATCCTCTAACAACATGATATCTAACACCTGGTAAATCTTTTACTCTACCACCTCTAATTAAAATGACTGAATGCTCTTGTAAATTATGACCTTCACCTCCTATATAAGCTGTAACTTCAAAACCATTTGTAAGTTTTACTCTGCATACTTTTCTTAAAGCAGAATTAGGCTTTTTTGGAGTTGTTGTATATACTTTTGTACATACTCCTCTTTTTTGAGGACATTTTTCTAAAGCAGGAACATTACTTTTACAAAACTTTCTTTTTCTCGGATTTCTAACTAATTGATTTATAGTAGTCATAAAACACTTTTTCTCTCTATTTTAAAATATATATAAAAAAACATTTTTATTAAATTTTTAATAAATTATTAAAAAAATAAAATATTACCATTTTATTTGAGATTTATTTTTCACAGTTAAATCAACAAAATCAAAATAATTTACTATAGAAAAATTTTTAGAAACATATTTTAAAATACCTCTAGCTTCTAAATCTTCTTCTAAAACATATAAATTTTTAGATAAATTAATAATTTTTTTTAAAAATATATTGTTTTTTACAGAAATTATTACTCCATCTTGAATAGCAATAATATCATCTCTTTTTCTTATTAATCCAAAAAATATATTAGAATCAATATAAAAAGGAGAATTTATTAATACATGTAACATAATAATTTAGCCTATTTTAACAGTTAATAACTGCTTCAAATAAATTTAATTTATTTTTAAATAGTTTTCTACTTAAAATAAATGAATTTATAAAAAATTTTTTTTCGAATAATATTCCTCTTTCTTTTAAAGAATTTTTACATAAATAAAAATTAGAAATGTCACATAATTCAAATATAGAAAAAGACTTAGAAAAATTATTAGCAAAAATTTTTTTTGGATTCTGATTTTTTAATATTTGGAAAATACCATCTCCAACAAAAAAAAATGCTATTTCTTCAAAATAAAAAGACGTTGATAAAGATAAATCTAATAAATCTTGGCATTTACTACTTCCATAAGGGGATTTAGAAAATAAAAAGGCTATTTTTTTCATATATATTAACAAAAAATTATAAAACAATTTTAAAATTGCACTATTCTTTCAGAAGAAAGAATATCCTTAGCTAATTCGGAAAAACTAGAAATTTTAAAAGATAAATCCATATTTTCAAAATTTATTCCTTTTTGAATAGCAAAATCTTTATTAAATATTCCTCTTCTTAAAGAAGATCCTATACATATTTTAAGATTTATATTAAATTTATTAGATAATTTTTTCCAACATTTAAGTAAATTAATTTTATTATGATTAGAAAAGTTCATAATATTAGAATTATATACTCCATCTGAATAAAAAAATATACTTTTTATTTTATGTTTTTTTATAATTAAGTTTTTAGAAAATAAAAAAGAACTAATAGAATTCTGTGTTCCATAACAAGGACCTGTAACTAATATAGTATATTTCATAATATTAAAAATACAAAAATTTATTATATAATTTTATAATATATAAAATTGTTAATAATAAAAATTTTAAGATATATTTTATAAAAAAACATATTTATATTAATATAAAAATATTATAATTATATTAATTTGTTAATATAGCATTATAAAAATAAAAAAAATATTTAAAAATATAAAATACAAAAATAAAAAATTTTATATATTTTATATTTAATAAATATATATATTTTTTTTAATAAAATATTTAATTTTTAAAATTATTAATAAAATAAAAATATAAAATTATATAAAAAATTAATTATATAAAAACAATTTTTCTTCTACATTTTTTAATGTTTTTTCTGATTCTATATAAGCTTTTTTAGCTCCAATTTTAGATATTTTTAATAAATAATTTTCATTTTTTCTAAAATAAAAATATTTTTTTTGTAAACTATACAATTTTTTATAAATTATATTAGATAATATTTTTTTAAAATCATAATAATTATAATTATTAAAAATTCTTTCTGATTCTGCAATAGTATTATTACTTAATATAGAAAAAATATTTAATAAATTAGATATTCCAGGTTTTTTCTTTAAATTATATAATATTTTAGCAGGATTATCAGAATCTGTAGAAGCAAATTGTATTTTTTTATAAATTTCTATTTTATTATCTAACAAAAAAATACTATTTTTATTGTTTTTATCAGATTTAGACATTTTTTTTCTAGGATCTTGTAATGACATTATTTTAGAACCTTGTTCAAAAAATATATTTTTAGGAATAGTAAAAACATTTCCATACAAATTATTAAATCTATTAGCTACTACTTTAGTAAGTTCCAAATGTTGTTTTTGATCATTTCCTATAAACACAAAATCACTATTATATAATAATATATCTGACATCATCAAAACTGGATAATTAAATAAACCTATATTTATATTTGTATGATTTTTAGATTTATTTTTAAATTGTGTCATTCTTGATAATTCTCCAAAATAAGAAAAACAATTTAATATCCAGTTCATTTTACAATGTGTATTTATATGAGATTGAACAAAAATTATACTTTTGTCAGGATTAATACCGCAAGCTAAATAAAAAGCTAATGTATCTAATGTATTTTCTTTAATATTATTTTTTTTATTTAAATTAGTTAAAGAATGTAAATCAGCAACACAAAAAATACATTTATACTTTTTTTGCATATGTTTCCAATGTTTTAAAACTCCTAAATAATTTGCTAATGTTAAAAATCCTGTAGGTTGAATTGCACTAAACATTTTTTTTTTTAATTTATTTTTTTTTTTCATAAAATGTTTTATAAATAAAAGTTAATTTTAAAAAATAAAATTTTTTTTAATATTATTAATAAATATAATATAAAAATTTTAAATAAAATATTTATCTATAATTTCTCTAATTTCAGAAATAATATTTTTATAACTTCTAGAACAAAAAATTTCAGAACCTATAACAAATGAATTAGCTCCAGCTTTTAATAAATCTGATATGTTATCTTTTTTAATTCCACCATCTACTTCTAATATTATATTAAGATTATTTTTATCTATTAAATTTCTAACTTTTTCAATTTTTTTCAATACATAAGTTAAAAATTTTTGTTTTCCAAATCCAGGATTTACAGACATTATTAAAATTAAATCTAATCTATTTATAGTATATTCTAAACAATTTAATGAAGTAGAAGGATTTATAGCTAATCCAGCTTTACAACCAAAACTTTTTATTAAAGATATAGTTTTATCTATATGAATAGAAGATTCAGGATGAAAAGTTATAAATTTAACTTTTTCTTTTGCAAAAACAGGTATTAAAGTATCTACTGTATTTGTCATTAAATGAACATCTGTATCAAATTTTATTCCACTTTTTTTTAAAGATTTTAAAACTACAGGACCAAACGTTAAATTAGGTACATAATTATTATCCATAACATCAAAATGAATTAGATCAGCACCATATTTAATAACATTTTTAATTTCATCACCTAAATTAGAAAAATTAGCTGATAAAATAGAAGGAACAATAAAAAATTTTTTCATAAAATTTATATTAAAATGTTTATATAAAAAAAAATTAATTTATAAAGTTTTTATTAATTACTTTTATTAAAATATTAGTATCTACATTATCTAATAAAACACATCTTCCTATTTTCTCTGGAATTATTAGTCTAACTTTTTTATTACAAATATTTTTTTTATCTCTTAACATATATTTTAAATAATCTTTAGAATACATATTTTTTGGACCTATAGTAGGAAGACCTATTAATTTAAATAAATTAATTATTTCATTTACTTCTGAAGAAGAAATTTTTCCTAAAACATTAGAAAATATAGAAGACATAACAATACCTGAAGAAACAGATTCACCATGTGACCATTTATATTTTGTAAAAGACTCTATAGCATGACCAAAAGTATGTCCTAAATTTAACAACATTCTAGAATTTTTTTCTTTTTCATCTTCAGAAATTATTTTTATTTTAAACTCACAAGATTTTTTAATACATTTTAACAAAAAATTTTTTTTCATAAACAATATATTATTTAAATTATTTTTAATCCAATAAAAAAAATTTTTGTCAAATAAAATTGAATATTTTATTATTTCTGAAAAACCAGAAATAATTTCTTTTTTAGGTAAAGTTCTTAAAAACATTAAATCAATTATTACAATTTCTGGATGATAAAAAGTACCAATAACATTCTTAGAAAGATGATTATTAACTCCAGTTTTTCCACCTATAGAAGCATCTACTTGAGATAGTAAAGTAGTAGGTATATTTATATATTTAATTCCTCTTTTATAAATAGAAGAAACAAATCCTGTAATATCTCCAATAACACCACCACCAAATGAAATTAATGTAATATTTCTTCCACAATTTAATTTAATAAGTTTTTCTATAATTAATTGTACAGAATCAAATGTTTTATATATTTCTCCATCTTGTAATATTATTTTTTTATTAATAATTCCTAATCTTTTAAAATTATTTATAACATTATTTTTATAAATTTTATATATAGTTGTATTAGTTATTAAAACAGAATTTTTAAAAATTTTTAATTTAGAAACTAAATCTTTATTATTAATAATATTATAACCTATATTTACATAATATTTTTTTTTATTTAATGATATTTTTAAAGTTTCCAAAGTATTATATCCTAATTTTTAAATATAAAAATATATTATAAAAAATTATTTGATTTAAATTTTTTAAAAATATATAACGCTATTGATTTAGCACTTTTGTTATCTGTATCTACTATTAAATCAGATATATTTTTATATAAATGATTTCTTTTCTTAGCTAAATTTTCTAAAATAAAACGATTAGATATATTCTTTTTATTCAATAATGGTCTATTTTTATCTCTTTTAGTCCTAATAAGTTGTTTATCTATAGTAGTTTTTAAATAAACTACAGTTCCTCTAGAAGATAATATATTTCTAATATTATCAGAAACTATAGAACCACCTCCAGTAGCTAAAACTATACCTATTTTTTTAGTTAATTCATCTATAATTTTATTTTCTCTTATTCTAAATCCTTTTTCTCCTTCTACATCAAAAACCCAAGCTATATCTGCTCCAGTTCTTTTTTCAATTTCCTTATCTGAATCATAAAAGTCCATATTTAATTTTTGCGCTAATTGCTTACCTATAGTACTTTTACCAGCCCCCATAGGGCCAACTAAAAAAATATTTCTCTTTTCTAACATAATTTTATTTTATAAAAATACAAATTAATTTAATAATAATAATATAAAAAAATCAAAAATACTAATTAATATAGTTAGCAAAATAAATATTATTAAAAAACAATAGAATAATTTTAATTATATTATAATTATTAAAATTAAACTATTTTTTTTTAAAAAAAAAATAAAAATATTATAAATAATATATTATTAAATTATAAAATATTTTATTAAATTAAAAAATAATAAAATAAATAAAGTAAAACTTTTATTTATATAAATATTATATTATAATATGAATATTTTGGTGAGATGCCTGAGAGGCTTAAAGGGCACGCCTGGAAAGCGTGTATGCAAAATTTTTGCATCAAGGGTTCGAATCCCTTTCTCACCTAAATTTTATATAAATATTTTTATATAAATAAAATTTAAATTTTTATTATGCAAAAAAAATTAATAATATGAATGCTTTCCACGAATATGTTCTGTAATATCTTTTACACCTTTTATATCTGTAAATTTTTTTAACAATTGTTTAGAAATAAAATTTTTTAATGTTAGATTTGACATAGAACATCCATTACAACTTCCTAAAAATTTTAAAAAAACATATTTTTTTTTATCAATTTTTATAAATGTTATACTTCCTCCATGAATGGATAAATTAGGATTTATTTCATTATTTATCCAAAATTTTATTTTTTCTTCTAAATTAAAATTTTTATAATCTTTTTTTGAACACATATTAGGTACATTTAAAACTAAATTAAAAGAAGTATTTTTTTCTTTTAATTCAATATTAGAATTTTTTAAATAAATATAATCATTTTTATTTACATATACAGAAAATCCATCAAAATTAAAAACTAAATCATTTTTTGTAATATTTTTAATATTACAATATACTATTCCAAATTTAACTTTATATGTTCCTAAATTTTTAGCAAATATTCTAATTTGTGTATTTTTTTTTTTGACAATAATTTTTTTAAATATATTTCAGCACTTTTAAAAATAGTAATCATACAAATTTCCAATACATTTTTTTTTAATATCATTATAATATAACATATAAAAATTTCTTAATAACTGATTTTAAAAAAAAAATGAAAAAAAATAAAAAAAAAAATATTATATTAGTATATGGATGGGGAATAACAAAAAAAATATGGCAAAATCTTATAAAACATTTAAAAAAAAAATATAATATATTTATTTTAGAAATATGTAAATTTTTAGAAAAAAATAATCTTAACAAAAAAAAATTTAATTATATAGTTGATTTTATGTATAACAATTTTGATAAAAATTCTATATGGATAGGATGGTCAATAGGTGGTTTATTTACAATGAAAATAGGATTAAACAATTATAATAAAAATTCTAAAATTATAACAATATGTTCTTCTCCGTGCTTTTTAAAAAAAAAATCTTGGGAAGGAATAAAAAAAAATAAAATTTCAAACATTTTTAAAAATTTATTAAAAAACTATAATAAAACAATAAAAAATTTTTTTATAAAAAGTTCATATAATAAAGAATATATAAAAAAAATATTTATAAATCAAAAAATACCAAAAAAAAATAGTATAAAAAAATGTTTTAACATAATGATAAAAACAGATATTAAAAATTTAATAAAAAATTCTAAATCTAAAATATTTAGAATATATGGAGAATTTGATAATATAGTTCCTAAAAAAATATGTAAAAATATTTATATAAAAAAAAATAATGAATATTTTATAATAAAAAAATCAGGTCATATACCATTTTTAACTCATACAAAACAATTATCAAAAATAATACATTATATTTTAAAAAAAAAATAAATTATTTTGTTTAAAAACTAGAATGTTTTAATTATAAATTCTAATTTCTAAACAAATTATACATAAAAATATTAAAAAGGAATTTCATCATCAAATTCTGAATCACTACTTTCATTTAACAAAATATCTTTTTTAGAATAACCTTCATCTTCTTTTATATTATCTTTTTTTAAAATTTTTTGTTTATTAGAATCTATATTTTTAGAATTGGATTTTTCTTTTTTTGAAATATTAGTAGAATTATTGTTTCTAGTACCTAACATTTGCATAGTTCCTCCTATATTTACAACAACTTCAGTAGTATATCTATCTATATTATTTTGATCTTGCCATTTTCTAGTTTGTAAAGAACCTTCTATATAAACTTGAGATCCTTTTCTTAGATATTCTCTTGCTATTTCAGCTAACTTATTAAACAGAACAATTCTATGCCATTCTGTTTTTTCTCTTATCTCTCCAGTATTTTTATCTTTCCATGTTTCAGAAGTTGCAATGTTCATATTAGCTACTGCTATTCCATTAGTCATATATCTTACTTCAGGATCTTGACCTAAATGACCTATTAATATTACCTTATTTATTCCCCTACTAGCCATAAAATCCTCTAAATAAATTAAAAAGTTAAAAATTTTATATATTTTTAATTTTAGTTTTAAAATTTTATTTAAAAAAAATAACATAAATGATAATATAAAAAAATATTTTTATTTTAAAAATATATAAGATTTTTAAATTAATATTATACTATAAAAAATGATTAAAAAAAAAAATAATATTTATAGATTTTGTGTAGCACCAATGTTTGGATATACTGATAAATACTGTAGAAAAATATATAGAATAATTAGTAAAAAAACTATATTATTTACAGAAATGATATCTACAAATGATATATTAAAAAAAAATTCTAAAAAATTCATATATAATAAAAAAAAAGAAAATCCTGTAGTAATACAAATATCCGGATCAAATGAAAATGAAATATCTAAATGTGCTGAAATTTCTTATAAAAAAAATTATAAATATATAAATTTAAATATAGGATGTCCTTCAATAAAAGCTCAAAAAGGAAATTTTGGAGCAATATTAATGAAACAACCAGAAATTATAATAAACTCAATAAATAATATATCAAATAATACTCCAATAGAAACTAGTATAAAATCTAGAATAGGAATAAATAAAAAAGATGATTATAAATTTTTAAAAGAATTTATATATAATATATCTACTAAAAGCACATGTAAAACATTTATTTTACATGCTAGAAAAGCAATATTAAAAAACATAAGTACAAAAAAAAACTTAAAAATACCAAAAATAAACTATAATTTTGTTTATAAAATAAAAAAAGATTTTCCAAATCTTAAAATAATAATAAATGGAGAAATAAAAAATATAAAAGAATCTTTAATTCATTTAAAATATACTGATGGTGTTATGTTAGGAAGAAGTATATATAAAGAACCTATGATTTTAAAATCAGTTGATAAAAAAATATATAATAAAAAAAAAAAAAAATCAAAAAAAATTTTATATAAAATATTTAAATATATTAATAAAAAAGTTTCAGAAAAAGTTCCTATGTATAAAATTACTAGACATATTACAAATATTTTTAAAAATAAACCATATTCTCATATATGGAAAAGAATGATATTATCAAAAAAAAATCAAAAAAAAAATATTAAAACAATTTTTAAAAACTATAAAAATTTTGTAAAAATACTAATTAATAAAAATTTAAAAAAAAAATAAAAAATTTATATAATATGTACATAACATAATTATAATAAACAAAAACAATAAATAAAAATAGTTAGATATTTTAAATGGAAAAAAATAAAAAAATATTTGAAACTTTATACAAAAATAAAAAATATAAAAAAAAAACACCACCACATTCTATAGAAGCTGAACAATCTATATTAGGTGGATTAATGCTAGATAATAATAAATGGGATACAGTTTCAGAAATAATAGTAGAAAAAGATTTTTTTATAGTTCAACATAGAATAATATTTAATGAAATGAAAAATTTATTAGATTTAGAATGTCCAATTGATTTAATAACATTATCAGAATCTTTAGAACAAAAAAAAAAATTAGAAATAGTAGGAAGATTTTCTTATCTTGCTGAATTATCTAAAAATACTCCAAGTACAGCAAATATTAAAGCATATGCTAATATAGTAAAAGAAAGAGCAATAATAAGAGAAATAATATTAGCAGCTAATAAAATGATAATAGCAGGATATAACACAGAAGGCAAAAATAGTGAAAATTTATTAGACTATGCTGAATCTATAATTTTTAAAATTTCTGAAAATAGAATAAAAAAAAAATCAGGACCAAAAAATATAGTTCAAATATTAGATTCTACTATATCTAATATAGAAAATTTAATGAAATCTCCTATTGAAGATATAACAGGTATAAATACTGGATATCAAGATTTAAATAAAAAAACTTCAGGACTACAAAAATCAGAATTAATAATAATAGCAGCTAGACCTTCTATGGGAAAAACTACATTTGCTATGAATATTTGCGAAAACATAGCTATGATATATGAAAAACCAGTATTAATATTTAGTTTAGAAATGCCTGTAGAACAAATAATGATAAGAATATTATCATCATTATCAAGAGTTAATCAATCTAAAATAAGAACAGGAAAATTAAATGATGAAGATTGGTCAAGAATATCTAGCACTATAAATATTTTATTAAAAAAAAAAAATATATATATAGATGATTCTTCTTCATTAACTACAACAGAAATAAGATCTAGATCTAGAAAAATATATAGAGAAAACAAAGGAATTAGTTTAATTATGATAGATTATTTACAGTTAATGAAAATACCATCTATAAAAGAAAATAGAACTTTAGAAATAGCAGAAATTTCTAGAACATTAAAATCATTAGCTAAAGAATTAGAAGTTCCAATAATAGCTTTATCTCAATTAAACAGATCATTAGAACAAAGAGCAGATAAAAGACCTTTAAACTCAGATTTAAGAGAATCAGGATCTTTAGAACAAGATGCAGATTTAATAATGTTTATATATAGAGATGAAGTATACTATGAAAATAGTGATTTTAAAGGAATAGCAGAAATAATAATAGGAAAACAAAGAAATGGTCCTATAGGAACTATAAGATTAACATTTAATGGTCATTGGTCAAGATTTGACAATTATTCTGGAATAAAATATAAATAAAAAATATTAATAATATATAAAAAATCAAATTTTAATAATTATAATTTTTTAAAAATATATTACTATATATAATAACATTAATTTAAAAAACATAAAAAAATAATATAAGATAAATTATGAAAATAAGAATAGGAGTAGTAATGGATCCTATAAATAGTATAAATATAAAAAAAGATTCTACTTTTTCTATATTACTTGAATCACAAAAAAGAAATTATACTATATATTATATGGAAATAAAAGATTTATATATATATTTAAATAAAGCATATTCTAATACAAAAATTATAAATATTCAAAAAGATAAAAAAAAATGGTTTAAAATAATTAAAAAAAAAACTATATTATTATCTAAATTAGATATAATTTTCATGAGAAAAGATCCTCCAGTAAATATGGAATTCATTTATTCAACATATATTTTAGAAAAAGCAGAAAAAAATGGAACAATAGTAGTTAATAAACCTAGTAGTTTAAGAAATTTTAATGAAAAAATTTTTAGTATAAAATTTAAAAAATTTATTCCGGAAACATTAATAACATCAAAAAAAAAAATAATAAAAAATTTTATAAAAAAAAATAAAGATATTATAATAAAACCGTTAAATGGAATGGGTGGACATTCAATATTTAGAATAAAAAAAAAAGATAAAAATTTTTCTGTAATAGTTGAAACTATGACAAAAAAAGAAACTAAATATTGCATAGTACAAAAATATGTAAAAGAAATATTAAATGGAGATAAAAGAATAATAATAATAAATGGAATTCCAATAAAATGGTGTGTTTATAGAATTCCAAAAAAAGGAGAAAATAGAGGCAATATAGCTTCAGGAGGAAAAGTTAAATTAAAAAAAATAAATAAAAAAGATCTTAAAATTTCCAAAAGAATTGGTAAATTTTTAATAAAAAAAGGTATAATAATAGCAGGAATAGATATAATAGGAAATAAATTAATAGAAATAAATATTACCAGCCCTACATGTATAAGAGAAATAGAAAACTTTTATAAAGTTTCTATTTCAGAAATGTTATTAAATTGTTTAGAAAAAAAAATATTAAAAAAAAATATAAAATAAAAAATATAAAAATAGGTATAAAAAATGAAAATAGCATTACAAAACCATTTTTTAATAGCTATGCCTGGTATAGAAGATCCATTTTTTAAAAAATCAGTTATATATATATGTAAACATGATTCTAGTGGTACTATGGGAATAATAATAAATAAACCAATAGAAAATTTAAAAATAAAAGATATATTAATAAAATTAAAAATAAAAAACATAAAAGAAGAAAATAAAGAAATAAATAAACCTGTAATTTTAGGAGGACCTCAATCTGGAGATAGAGGATTTATATTACATTCTTCTAAAAAAAATTTTTCATCAAGTATTAAAGTTTCTAAAAAAACTTTAATAACTACATCTAAAGACATACTTGAATCCATAGAAAAATTAGAAAAACCAAAAAATATATTAGTAGCATTAGGATATTGTTCATGGAAAAAAAATCAATTAGAAAATGAATTATTAGAAAACTCATGGTTAACTGCTCCTGCAAATAGTTATGTTTTATTTAAAGTTCCTATGAAAAAAAAATGGAATGAAGCAGCAAAAATATTAGGAGCAGATATAAAAAAAATTACAATAAACTTTGGACATGCATAAAATGAATTATATATCTTTCGATTATGGGACAAAAAATATAGGTGTAGCTATAGGACAAAAAATTACTAATACAGGCAATATATTAGATTCTATAAAATCAAAAAATAAAAATATAAATTGGAAAAAAATAGAAAAAATAATAAAATTATGGAATCCTAAATCTATAATAATTGGATTACCATTAAATATGGATGGAACAGAACAAAAATTTACTAAACAAACAAAAAATTTTGCTAATAAAGTTAGTAAAAAATTTAATATAAAAGTACATATGCATGATGAAAGATTAAGTACAGTAGAAGCAAAAAGTATTTTATTTAAAAAAGGATTTAAAAATTTAACGAAAAACAAAATAAATTCTACATCAGCTTTAATAATATTAGAAAGTTGGTTTTTAAAAAAATCTTTTATAAAAAAAAGTATATAAGTATGAAAAAAGATATATATTTAAGTCTGTACATACATATACCATGGTGTATAAGAAGATGCCCTTATTGTAATTTCAACATTTCAACTTTTAATATAAAAAAAAAAAAAAAATATATTAAAAAATATATAAAAAGTATGTGTATAGACCTTAAAAAAGATATTAAATTAACTAAAAAAAGGAAAATACATACTATATTTATAGGAGGAGGAACTCCTACAATATTTACATATAAAGAAATATATACAATGTTAAAAAAAATAAAAAAAATAGTAAAATTTTCTAAAAACATTGAAATAACTATTGAAATGGATCCTAAAACCATAAAAAATAAAAATATAAAATTTTATGAAAAAATAGGAATAAATAGAATATCTATAGGAATACAAACTTTTAATAATAAAAAATTACGTTTTTTAAAAAGAATGTATAAATGTAATGAAGCTATAAAAATTATAAAAAAATGTAAAAAAAACAAAAATACTAAAATAAATTTAGATATTATGCATAGTTTACCAAATCAATCATTATATGAAGCACTTGTTGACATAAAAATTGCTTGTAAATTAAATTCAAATCATATTTCTTGGTATAAATTAGAAATAGAAAAAAATACTATTTTTTATAAAAAAAAAATTAAAAATACTATTGAAAAAATTTATTTAAAAATACTAAAATATGGAAGAATTATTTTAAAAAAAAATAAATATAAACAATATGAAATATCTTCTTATTCGAAAAATAATGATGAATCTAAACATAATTTAAACTATTGGAATTTTGGAGATTACATAGGAATAGGATGTGGTGCTCATGGAAAAATAACTATAAAAAATGGAGAAATAATAAGAACAATAAAAGAAAAAAATATAAAAAAATATAATTCAAAAAAACATTTATATAAAATAAAAATTATTAAAAAAAAAGAAAAAATTTTAGAATTTTTTATGAATAAATTTAGATTATATAAACCATTTTTAATAAAAGATTTTTTTAAATATACTAAAATAAAAATAAAAAAAATTTATAAAAAAATTTATAAAGCTAAAAAAAATGGTTATATAAAAATTAAAAATAAAAAAATCGAAACTACAAAAAAAGGAAAAAATTTTTTAGAAGATTTATTAGAAATATTTGCATAATTTAAATTTTTTTATATATTATGTTATATATAACTTTTTTCTTATTTTTAGCTATATTTTCATATTTAGTATTTATATTATTTTTTTTATTAAAATTTTTATATTTATCTTCAATAAAAAAAAAGTTTTTAAAACAATTAATAATTTCTATATTTTTAATAATATATATATAATATGATTTACAATCAGTCATAATATGCAATATACCATTTTTTATTAGTTTTAATCTTACTAAAGATAAAAACATTAAGTTTATTAATCTTCTTTTATTATGTCTTTTTTTTTTCCAAGGATCAGGAAAAAATATTTGAATTTTAAATATTGAATTATCTAATAACATATATTTTAAAACTTTTAAAGCATCAAAATAAATTATTTTCAAATTTTTTATATTATATTTTTTACATTCTTTAATACAATGTAAAATTCCATTAATATATACTTCTATTCCTAAAAAATTTATTTTAGAATTTTTTATAACATCAAAACATAATTTTTTTCCATTTCCAAATCCTATATCTAAAATTATAGGATTTAAATTATTTTTAAAAATATATTTTTTTCTAATATAAGAAAATTCTATACAAAATTGTTTCCAAAATTTTTTTATAATTTTAATATTAATATTACTTATTTTTTTTCTTCTTAATACAAAACTTTTAACTTCTCTAAATAATATATTTTTATTTAAAATATTTATTTTTTTTAAATTTTTATTTATTTTCATATTGTTTAAAATAATAAAAAATCTTACTAAATTCAAAATATAACTTTTATTATAAAAAAATTATTTAAAATATTTATATTATACATTATAATAAAAATAATTAAATTATATAAAATATAAAAACATTAAAAAGATATATGAATAAAATTATAAAATGTTCTTTTTTTAAAAAAAAATTAAAAAGATTAAAAAAACAAGAATATCCTGGAAAAATAGGAAAAAAAATATATAATAAAATATCAGAAAAAGCTTGGAAAAAATGGAAACTTGAAGAAATAAAATTAATTAATGAAAAAAAATTAAACATGGTACACAGTAGTGATATAAAAAAATTAGAAAATTACATGATAAAATTTTTATTTAAAAAAAATTAATAATTTTTTAAAATATTAACTATATATTTAATATATATAAATACTTTTTTTATTAAAGAAACATTTATTTTATTAAAACAATTTTCTTTCAACTTTTTTTTTAAATTTTCTATATATTTATTTAAAAACTTATAATTAATAATTTTTAAACAATGTTTTTTCCATTTTTTTTTTTCTAAATAATTTAATGTATTAATAAAATTTCTTGCTTTAAATCTAAAAAATAATTTATTCATTCTATAATCATGAAACAAAAATTTTTTTTTTAAGACTTTTTCTATATTTACATTATGAATTTTTTTCATAATATTTTTATCACTTTCACAAAAAAAACTTTCATAAATTTTCATATCTACATCTATTTTTTTTTTTTTATTTTCTTTTTTTTCTTTTAAAAAAAAATTTTTTAATAATAAAAAAAAATTCCACTTAGATCTTATATAAGATATTTTATCATTTTTTTTTTCTAAATTAATTTTAAATCTTGTAAAATCTTCTTTTCTAAATACAGATAATGGAGCAATTACTGGAGATCTATTAATATAAATAAATAAAATACCAAATAAAAATAATTTATTAATTTTTAAATTTAAACATTTTTTTTTATAAATATAATATATTAAATATTTTACATTTTTTGATAAATCAAACATAACAGCTATATTAGAATTTTTAGGATGAATAAATAAAAATAAAACAGTAGATAAATTAAAATTTTCAGTTTTAAAAATACTAGAAGAAAAAAAAATTGGTTTCCAAACATTTCTATTTATTATTGATAAAACATTCTTTTTAAATCTCATTTTTAATATATAATAAAATAATCTTTTATTTTTTCTTTTTAAAAATTTTGTAACAGAAATAGTAGCATGTACATCATAAATAGCATTATGAGCTTTTTTATAAAAAATATTATTTTTTTTTGTAAAATCAATTAATTTAAAACTAATATTTTTTTTTTTATTTTTTTTTGGCCATATTATATTTTCAGGTCTAAATGAATAATAAGCTCTTAACATTATTAAAATATCTAATCTAGAACTATTATTTTTCCAATGCCAACTATATGGATCAAAAAAATTTCTATAGAATATATTTCTAGTAAATTCATCATCAAAACTAAAATTATTATATCCTACAATACATGTATTTTTTTTTATAAAAATTTTATTTATTTTTCTTGCAAAAAAATATTCATTTAAACATTTTTTTTTTAATAAATCTAAAGGTGATATTTTAGTTATAAAAATAGAATCTATATTAGGTAAATAATCTATAGGAGGAATACAAAAAAAACAAATATCAGAACTTATAATATTTAAATCAAAATCTGTTATAACACAAGAAAATTGAAATGGTTTGTCTATAGATGATCTTGTACCAAATGTTTCATAATCATAAAAAATAAAATAAAAATTTTTTAATAACATTTTTAAAATTAAAAAAAAACATAAAAACAATTTTTTTTGCTCCTCCGACTGGGATCGAACCAGTGACATACGGATTAACAGTCCGCCGTTCTACCAACTGAACTACAGAGGAAAATATAATTATTATTATTAATTAATAAACTATTAATGTCAAATTATTTTAAAAAAAAAAAAATATATATAGAAAAAAAATATTATATATAATATAATACTATAAATAATATATAAGTTGGCCCTTTAGCTCAGTGGTTAGAGCACACGACTCATAATCGTTAGGTCGCTGGTTCAAATCCAGCAAGGGCCATAAAAATTTGAAATAATTTTTACTTTTAAAAATAAAAATATTTTTATATATAATGACAAATAAAAAAAGATTGTTTAATAGATCGTTTTTAGAAATGAGACCTGTAATTTTTAAAAAAAATTATACTTCTCATTCTGATGGATCAATATTAATAAAAGTAGGTAATACATCAGTTTTATGTAATGCTTCTATACAAGAAAAAGTACCTTTTTTTATAAAAGGACAAAAAACAGGGTGGATAAATGCAGAATATGGAATGATTCCAACTTCAACTCATAAAAGAAATATAAGAGAATCTATACATGGAAAACAAAAAGGAAGAACAATAGAAATACAAAGATTTATTTCAAGATCTTTAAGATCTTCTATAAATTTAAAAGAATTGGGAGAAAGAACTATTTTATTAGATTGTGATGTATTAGAAGCTGATGGAGGAACTAGATCTGCATCTATAACTGGATCTTATATAGCAATGGTGCTAGCATGTAGAAAATTAATGGAAAAAAAAATATTAAAAAAAAATCCAATAAAAACTGTATTGGCATCAATATCTGTTGGAATAGTTGACAATGAATATATGTGTGATTTAGACTATAATGAAGACTCTAGAGCATGTTCAGATATTAATATAGTAATGGATTCAGAAGAAAAAATAGTAGAAATACAAGGTACAGCAGAAACAAAAACTTTTAAAGAAAAAGATTTATATAATCTTATATCAATAGCAAAAAAAAACATAAATTTTTTAATAAAAAAACAAAAAGATATAATAAAAAAAATATAATAAATTTAAAAAAAATTATTAATATTTTTTCTTATATCTATAATAATTTTTTATTTTTAAAATTTTTATATATTAAAATAGATATAAGAATTATAATAATTTATTATATGTTTTATAGTAACATATATATGTTTATTTAGATAAAACTTCTATATAAATATTAGATTTTATATTTTTATGCAATTTAAATAAAACATTATAAGTTCCTAACTTTTTTATAAAATTATTTTCTATATAAACATTTTTTTTATTAACTATTATTCCAATCTTTTTTAAATTATGTACGATAATTTTAGAATTTACAGATCCAAATAACTTTCCATCTTTACTAGATTTAGCAAAAATTCTTATTTTTTTTAAATTATCTAATTTGGATTTTATATCATGAAAAAAAGAAATTTTATTTTCTATTATTTTTTGATTAAAAATTCTTTTTTCATTAAATTTTTTAATATTTTCTTTATTAGCTAATATAGCTTTTCCATTAGGAAACAAAAAATTTCTAGCATATCCTGGTTTAACATTAACTATATTGCCTTTTTCTCCTAAATTTAATATTTTTTTTGATAATATTATTTTCATATAATTTTTAAAAAATCTATTATTTCATATTATATTTCTATTTATGTTTATCAGTATAAGGTAATAAAGATAAATATCTAGCTTTTTTTATAGCTTTAGAAAGCTTTCTTTGATATTTTGACTTTGTACCAGTAATTCTACTTGGAACTATTTTACCATTTTCAGTAATATAATTCTTTAACAAATTTATATCTTTATAATCTATATCTTTTATTCCCTCTGAAGTAAATCTACAAAATTTTCTTCTTCTAAAATATCTAACCATTTTTTATGTCCTTATTAAAATATTAAGAAAAAATTATTTATTATTTTTAATTTTTTTTTCAGAATCTTTTGTTAAAAACATAGGAGACTTATTTAATATTGGTTTTTTTACAGAAATTACAAGATTTCTCAAAATATTTTCATCAAATCTTATTTTACTTTCAAATATTTTCATAATATCTTTAAAAACTTCTATGTTAATTAATACATAATGACCTTTATGAATTTTCTTTATTGGATATGACAAATGTCTTCTTCCCCAATTTTCTAATCTATGTATAATTCCTTTATTTTCTTTTATAAAATTTATATATTTTTCTAAAATGTTAGTAACTAAATTACTATTTCCAGGATGGAATATTAAAACTATTTCATAATTTTTCATATAAAAATAAATACCATGTAAAAAAAATTAATTTAAATTAATAAAATATAAAAAAATATATAAAAATTTTAAAAATATAATTATATTATATAAATATTTTTTTTAAAAATTTCTAAAATTTTATTCTCAGAATTTTCTATATCCTCAGAACATAAAAAATGTAAATTTTTCCAAGATCTTATCCAAGTCATTTGTTTTTTTACTAATTTTTTAGTAGCAAAAAATATTTTATTAAACATTTCATTATATGTAATTTTTTTATTTATAAAATCCCACATTTGTGAATATCCTATGCAATTCATAGACTGAAATTTTACATTTAAAATATTATTTTTAAATAATTCATAAACTTCTTTTTCAAAACCAGAATCTATCATTTTTTGTAATCTTAAAATTATATTTTTATAAAGAAAAAATATATTTTTTGGTATCAAAGCAAATTGTAAAACTTCATATGGAAACTTGTTTTTTTTTATAAAACTACTTTTTTTTTTCCAGTAGTATAATATACTTCTAAAGCTCTAGATAATCTATATATATCATTTTTGTTTATGTTCATAGCACTTTTCGAATCTATATCAAAAAGTTTTTTATATAAACTAATAGAACCATTACTATTAGCGTAATTTAAAATTCTATTAGTTAAATATTTATTTTTTTTAGGCAAATTTATTAGTCCATTTAAAAGTATTTTGTAATACAACATCGTACCTCCAACTAATAAAGGGACTTTTTTTTCTAAAAAACATAATTTTATTTCTTTTAATGCATCATAATAAAAATTTGCAACAGAATATCTTTGATTAGGATATATTATATCAACTAACTTATGAGGAAACTTTTTCAATTCATATTTGTTTGGTTTTGCAGTACCTATGTTCATATATTTATAAACTAATG
The DNA here is from genome assembly GCF_039372665.1 of Buchnera aphidicola (Ceratovacuna keduensis). Taxonomy (GTDB): domain Bacteria; phylum Pseudomonadota; class Gammaproteobacteria; order Enterobacterales; family Enterobacteriaceae; genus Buchnera_G; species Buchnera_G aphidicola_D. Next base: position 390,977 of record NZ_CP134994.1, read on the forward strand.
AAGAATCTACACTAATTATTCTTGCATTAATTTTATTATAAATCTTCATAGCTAAAGAAGTTTTTCCACAACAAGTTGGTCCCATTAAAAAAATTACTATATTATTATTTTTATTCATAAAATTATTTTGAATTTAATATATATAATATGCTTAATAAATTTTTTATATTATTTATAAATGGAAACATATTTTTTTACCTATAAAATTTTAATATTAATATTATAATATATCATTAACAATGATAAAACAATTCTATTTTTTCCATTTTTTATAATATTTTATTAATCCATCTGTAGAACTATCATATTTATGATTAATTTTTTTATTTTTCTTTAAATGTTTATATATAATGTCAGATAAATTTTTTCCTAATTCTACACCCCATTGATCAAAACTAAAAATGTTTAAAATTATACCTTGAGAAAATATTTTATGTTCATACATAGATAATAAAACTCCAATACTTTCAGGATTAATATTTTTAAATAAAATAGAATTAGAAGGAACATTACCAAAAAAATTTTTATATAAATTTAAATTATTTTTAAAATATTTTTTTTTTTTAATATTTTTTTTTATAGAACTATTACCAAAAGCTAATGCTTTTGTTTGAGCAAAAAAATTAGATAATAAATTTATATTATGTTCATGAAAAAAATCATTATTATTATTTATAAAAGAAATAAAATCACAAGGTATAAATCTAGTTCCTTGATGTAAAAGTTGAAAAAAAGAATGTTGGCAATTTGTTCCAACACCACCCCATATTATTTGACTAGTATTATAAAAAATTTTTTTACCATTTTTATCAACATTTTTTCCATTTGATTCCATATTTAATTGTTGTATATATTTAGTAAATTTATTTAATCTATTACTATAAGTTAAAATAGCTTCTGTTTCTGCATTAAAAAAAATATTATACCAAAAACTTATTAGAGAAAGTATTATTGGAATATTTTTATTATAAGGTGTTTTATAAAAATGATTATCCATTTTATTAGCTCCATATAAAAATTTTTTAAAATTTTTATATCCTATAGATAACATTATAGATAGTCCAACTGATGACCAAACAGAATATCTACCTCCAGTCCAATTAAAAATTTTAAAAATATTTTTTTTATTTATTCCAAATTCTATAGCTTTATTTTTATTATTAGAAATAGCATAAAAATGTTTAGAAAAAAATTTTTTTTTATTAAATTTTTTATTAAAATATTTTTTTATACTTTTAGCATTTTTTATAGTTTCATAAGTTGTAAAAGTTTTAGAAACTATAAAAAATATAGATGTTTCTAAATTTATTTTATTTAATATATCTATCAAATTATTATTATCTATATTAGATAAATAATGCACTTTTAAATGATTTCTATAATCTTTTAATGCACTGTTAACCATTTTAGGACCTAACTCAGAACCTCCTATTCCAATATTAACTACATCAGTTATTTTTTTATTAGTAAAACCTCTAAATGTTCCATTTATTACATTTTTAGAAAAATTTTTCATTTTTTTTAAACATTTTTTAATTTCTATCATTATATTTTTTTTATTTAAAAAAAAATTAGAATTAAAATCTTTTCTTAAAGCTATATGCAATACAGAATTATTTTCAGTTTTATTTATTTTTTTCCCTGAAAACATTTTTTCTATTTCTTTTTTTATTTTAATTTCTTCAGCAAATTTTAACAAAAATTTTATGGTATTATCATTCATTATATTTTTAGAATAATCAAATATCATAATATCCATAAAATTTATAGAAAATTTATTAAATCTTTTCTTATCATTTAAAAAAAAATCTTTAATATGAAAATTTTTAATTTTTTTAAAATTTTTATATAATATATTAAAATATTTTTTTTTATTAAAATAATTTTTCATAATATTTATAATATTTTTTTTTACATTTTTAATAAATAATACTACATTTTTTTATATAAATATAAAGTAAATTTATAATAATATTATAAACAAAATATAATAATTTTTTAAAAAAAAAGTTATAAAATATGAAAGATAAAACATTAATATGGCTAGATTTAGAAATGACTGGATTAGATCCAGAAAAAAATTTTATTTTAGAAATAGGAGTAATAATTACAGATAAATATCTGAATATAAAAACAAAAGGAATATCAATAAATATACATCAAAATAAAAAAATATTGAAAAAAATGGATGATTGGAATAAAAAAACACATAAAAATAGTGGACTGTTAAAAAAAGTAAAAAAAAGTAAATATAATGAAAAATCTGCAGAAAAAAAAATTATAAAATTTATAAAAAAATTTGTGAAAAAAAATAAATCTCCAATGTGTGGAAATTCTAATTTTATAGACAAAATGTTTCTAAAAAAATTTATGCCTAATTTATTAAATTATTTTCATTATAGAACAATAGATGTAAGTACAATTAAAGAAATATTTAAAATTTGGAAAAAAGAAAAATATAAAAAATTTAAAAAAAAAAAAAATCATACAACTATAAAGGATATAAAAGAATCAATAAAAGAATTATTATACTATAAAAAAAAATTTTTAATATGCAAATAAAAATATATTTTATAATAAAATAAAAACTTGTTTAAAAAAAAATATTAATATATAATTTACAAAATAAGCGGGAATAGCTCAGCAGGTTAGAGTGCAACCTTGCCAAGGTTGAGGTCACGAGTTCGAATCTCGTTTCCCGCTAAAAAATATTTAAATAAATTTATATAAAATATAAATATATAATTAATATTAATAATGTTCTTAAATAATTAAGGCATATAAAAAAATATTATATAATATTTTAATAAAAATATTAAAAAAATAATATTTTTAATATTATAATTAGTTTTGAAAATTTTTAAATCTTTTATTAAATCTTTCAATTCTACCACTAGTATCAACAACACGTTGTTTCCCAGTAAAAAATGGATGACATACACCACATATATCTAAATTAATAGATTTTTTTTTTATAGTAGAAAAAAATTTTATATTTTTTCCACATGAACAAAAAGCATTTATCTCTTTATATTCAGGATGTATTTTTTTTTTCATATTGTTAAAACCTTTTTTTTAAATAAATAAAAAATATTAAAAAATATATAATAAAAATATAATATATACAAAAATTTAAAACAATATATTAAAAATATAATATATTTTAATAATAAAAAATCAATATAAATTTTTTAATATATTTAAAATATATAAAAGGAATTTTATGACAACTATATTAAGTGTACGTTTAAAAAAAAAAGTAGTAATAGGTGGTGATGGACAAGCAACATTAGGAAACACAATAATAAAAAGTAATGTAAAAAAAGTAAGAAATTTATATAATAAAAAAGTTATAGCTGGATTTGCTGGAGGAACAGCAGATGCATTTACATTATTTGATTTATTTGAAAAAAAATTATTAGTTCATCAAGGTCAATTACAAAGATCTGCTATAGAATTAGCAAAAGATTGGAGAACAGACAAAATATTAAGAAAATTAGAAGCTTTATTAGCTGTCGCAGATAAAAATACATCTTTAATAATTACAGGTAATGGAGATGTTATCAAACCTGAAAATGATTTAATTGCAATAGGATCAGGAGGATCATATGCTCAAGCATCAGCTCAAGCTTTATTAAAACATTCTAATTTAACAGCAAAAGAAATTGTAAAAGAATCTTTAAAAATTGCATCTAATATTTGTATATATACAAATCAAATTTTTACAATAAAAGAATTATCTTCAAAAAAATAAGGATTAAATATGTCAGAAATGACTCCAAAAAGTATTGTTAAAGAATTAGACAAATTTATAATAGGACAAAAAAAAGCAAAAAAGGCGGTAGCAATAGCGCTTAGAAATAGATGGAGAAGAATGAAAGTAAGAAAAGATCTTAGATATGAAATAACTCCTAAAAATATATTAATGATTGGACCTACTGGGGTTGGGAAAACAGAAATAGCAAGAAGATTAGCAAAATTAGCAAATTCTCCATTTATAAAAATAGAAGCAACAAAATTTACTGAAGTTGGATATGTAGGAAAAGAAGTAGATTCTATAATTAGAGATTTAACTGATTTAGCTATGAAAATAGTTAGAGTTCAAATAATAGAAAAAAATAAAGAAAAAGTGAAAAATATAGCAGAAGAAAAAATATTATCAGTTTTAGTACCAACAGTACAAAATAATTGGGGAATTCAAGATACAAATCAAAGACCATTAGCTACAATACAATCATTTAGAAAAAAATTAAGAGAAGGAAAATTAGATGATAAAGAAATAGAAATAAATATTTCAGTTACTCCATTAGGTGTAGAAATAATGGCACCTCCAGGAATGGAAGATTTAACAAATCAATTACAATCCATATTTCAAAATTTAGGAAGTAACAAAAAAAGAACTAGAAAATTAAAAATAAAAGATGCAATGAAAATATTAATAGAAGAAGAAGCATCTAAATTAATAAATCCAGAAGAAATTAAGAAAAAAGCTATAAATGCAGTAGAACAAAAAGGAATAGTATTTATAGATGAAATAGATAAAATATGTAGAAGAAGTGGAATAAATTCAGGACCTGACATTTCTAGAGAAGGAGTTCAAAGAGATTTATTACCATTAGTAGAAGGATGTACAGTTTCTACAAAATATGGAACTGTAAAAACAGATCATATATTATTTATAGCTTCCGGAGCATTTCAAATATCTACTCCATCGGATTTAATTCCAGAATTACAAGGAAGATTACCTATTAGAGTAGAACTAAAATCATTAAATATAGAAGATTTCGAAAGAATTTTAATAGAACCTAGTTCTTCAATTACTATTCAATATAAAGAACTAATGAAAACAGAAGGAATAAAAATCAACTTTAAAAAAAGTGGTATAAGATGCATAGCGGAAGCAGCATGGAAAGTTAATCAATCAATGGAAAATATAGGTGCTAGAAGATTACATACAGTTATGGAAAAATTAATGGAAGATATTTCATTTAATTCAAATAATAAAAAAAATAAATTAGTAGAAATAAACAAAAAATATGTAGAAAAACACTTAGAAAAGTTTGTATCTAATGAAGATCTAAGTAAATTTGTATTATAAAAAAAAATATTAAAAAATGTATATATAAAATTTTTTCTTATCTTGGAAATAATCTAAGATAAGAAAATTTATATAAAACATAACTTATATAATTAATATAATTTTATAATTTAAAAATAAAATAATAAATATTTTTTTTTTATTTTTTTTTAATTATAAAAATATTATAGTATATAATATAAAATAAATAAGATATTTTAAAAATTTTATAGGTATAAAAATGACAGATTGGATAGAAGCTAACGTTATAAAAATAAAAAAATGGAAATTTCCATTATTTAGTATAATAATTAATGCAAAAATACTACCATTTATACCAGGACAATTTACAAAAATAGCAATATTTGAGAATGAAAAAAAAATACAAAGAGCATATTCTTATGTAAATTCTCCTAAAAATAAAAATTTAGAATTTTATATAGCATATGTAAAAAATGGAATTATAACAAAAAAATTATATAATTTAAATCCTGGAAATAAAATAATGATAAGTAAAAAATCTTTCGGATTTTTTACATTAAAAGAAATACCAAAAACAAAAAATATATGGATGATATCTACAGGAACAGCTATAGGTCCATTTTTATCTATTTTACAAAATGGAGGAAAGGAAATAAAAAAATTTAATAGAATAATATTAATACATGCTGTTAGGTATAAAAATCAATTTAACTATAAAAAAATAATAAAAAAAATAAAATTAAAATATAATAATAATTTTTTATTTCAAAAAATAGTTAGTAGAGAAAAATTAGGAAAAAATTATTTGTTTGGAAGAATACCAGAATTATTTAATAATAATACTATAGAAAAAAAAATAAATATAAATATAAACAATAAAAATTCACATTTCATGATTTGTGGTAATCCTAACATGGTAAAAGATACTAGAAAAATATTAATTAAAAAATATAAACTTAAAAAAAATTTAAGAAAAAAACCTGGAAATATAACAACCGAAAATTATTGGTAAAATACATTTTTATAAAAAATAAAATTGATTAACAATTATATATTGTAAAAGGAATTACTTCAGAAATATTATTTTTTTTTAAATTTATCATTATAATTCTATCTATTCCAATAGCTATTCCTGAACATTTTGGTATACCTTTTGATAATGCATCTAAAAAAAAATCATCTAATTTTATTTTTTTTAATCCAATTTTTTCTCTAATACGATTTTCATTATTAAATCTATTTTCTTGTTCTATTCTATTTCTAAGTTCATTAAAACCATTCGCTATTTCTATACCTTTAAAAAAAACTTCAAATCTATTAGACAAATTATTATTTTTTTTATTTATAGATGATAAAAGCGCCTGATCAGCAGGAAAATGATAAATAAAAATTGGTTTTTCTTTTCCTAAATGTTTTTCTATTCCTATTAAAAACAATATTTCTAATAAATCTTTTTTACACAAAAATTTTAAATTTTTTATTAAATGAAAATGTTTTAAATATATTATTTTTTTTATTAAATCTTCTTTATTTGATTTAAATGGATCAATTTTTAAAAATTTAATAAAAATTTCTTTATAAGAAGACATTTCAGATTTTTTAAAATTAAATATTTTTTGAAAAAAAAAATCTATTTTTTTAATAAATTTAAACATATTACAATTTATAATATATAATTCAAGAATAGTAAATTCAGGATTATGATATTTTCCAAATTCTTCATCTCTAAAACTATGACATATTTGATATATAGATCCTATTTTTAAAGAAAGTAATCTTTTCATATGATATTCAGGACTAGATATCATCCATAAATCTATATTTTTATTAATATTATTATCATAATATTTAGTTTTAAAACATTTTATATTATGATCTGGAACTGAATGTCTAGATAAAATAGGAGTATCAACCTCAATAATATTTAGATCATTAAAGAATTTTCTAATTCTAAAAATAATTTTTGATCTATATATTAAATCTTTTTTATTTATAAAACTATTATATTTTTTTTTTATATTCATAAAAATATTAAACAATTTATAAGTTTACAAAACAAAATATTGTTTTGTAAACTTTTTTTTTAAAAATTAACAAATTATCTATATAAAAATTATAAAAAAATATTTATTTATTTAACAAAAAATAAATTTTTAATTATTGGATTACTAATTTTAGAAAAAACTACATTAGTTTTAATACCATATGAATGTATTTTATTTACATAAGGCATACCAACATTATTAAAATCATCAAAATTTCTTGATCTAGTAATACTACATATGTCTACTTCAAAACTATTTTCATTAATTCTATTTATTTTATAAGAAATTTTTGGATGATAAAAAGTACATTTTAATATATCTGGATTTTTAGCTATTAATCCAAAAAAAGCTTTTGATAAAACTCCTTCTTGAGAAAAACAAGACACTAATTTTCTATCTGATATATTAGGTAATAACTCTTTAAACTTTTTTAAAATTTCTTTAGGATCTTTATTTTCTGTTATAGATTTTCCATCAATAGACATTTCTACATTGCCTAATTCAGACATAAAAACTTTATGCAAATCTTCTTCATCACTTCTATTTAAATAATCAAAATGATCTCTTATATCTTTTCCAAATTTTACTAAAGGGAAAGATTCATTAGCATCATTTAACAATTTCCATTCATTTCCTTTATCGTCTACTTCTTCTATTCCTTTATTATTTTTAATTTCATCATTAACTTCTGAAACAAATTCACAACATCTATGATGCAAAGGAAACCCATTCATATGTACAACTTTTGAATCATGTTTATAAACTACTTTTTTTAAATTAGATCCTTTAATATTACTTGGTTTATCAATAGAAACAGGATCTATATCAGTATTTTCTAGAATATTTTCATATTCAATCAATTTACTACACTTATATGGTTTTTTTTTATTTAATTCATTAAAAACTTTTAAATTTTTGTTTCCTTTACTAATATCAAAATTTATATCTTTATTACTATATATATTAGTTGATTTTTTGGAATCTTCACAAAAAGAAGAATATGAAATTTTAGCAGAAATGTTAATCTTATTATTATAATTTTCTTTAAAAACACTTAAATTTGGTAAAATATTAGATATTAAATTATTATCTTTAATATCATTTTCTATATTGTTTATTTTAGAATCTTTGTATTTTAATAATTCAGACATGAATGAAACTACATTTTTTTTTTTATCATAAAGAATTCTAAATCTTGAAAATTCTTCACCTTTATTAATATATTTAACTGTTTGATATTTATTAATAAATAATAATGAATTTTTTTTATTATCTTTAACATTTTCTTCATTTTTTTTTAATATTTTTGAAGAATCTTCTTTGTTAATATTCAAATTATTTTTAGATATTTTTACAACTGTTTTTTTTTTATGATAAGAAAAGGGTTTTCTTTCAGGTACTAATGTAATTACTACACTATTTTCAGGATTTTCAAATGAATCAACTTTATAATCTTGAACCATGTTTTCTTCATTTTTTTTATTACTTATTTTAGAATTAACATTTATAACATGTTTTAAAGAAGTTGTTTCATTTATATTATAATTATATGACATAATATTATGCCTTAAATGCATATTCTATAATTTTTATTTAATTAAATTTTTTATATTTAGTCAAGTAATTTATTTAATCAAAAAAAAATATAATTTTTAAAATATTTTATAAATATATATAATAAACATTATAATATTATAAAAAAATTAAAAATAATATAAAAATTATATAATTTTTTATTATTAATTTTATAAAATTATAAAAAGTTATTTATATTTATTTTTCCATCATATACATGAGTAGTATTTCCTGATAATAAAATATTTTTAAATTTTTTTTCACAAAAAATGTTTAATTTACCTCCATTTAAATTAACTAAAACATTTTTATTTAAAAAATTATTTTTTATACCTATTATAACTGAAGCACATGCACCACTACCACATGATTTAGTTTCTCCAACACCTCTTTCATATGTTCTAACATTAATTTCTTTTTTAGAAACTATTTCTACAAAATTTACATTAACACCTAAAGGAAACAAAAAATGTTTTTCTAAAAATGAACCAATAACATCTACTTTTGCTAATAAAATATTATCTACAAAAATTACACAATGAGGATTTCCTAAAGATACTGTAAAATATTTTATTTTTTTTGAATTTATCAATATATAATGTCCATTTTCAGAATATTTTTTTAAAAAAGGAATTTTATAAGAATCAAAAATAGGTTCAGATAATTTTACTGAAACAATATCTTTATTTATATTTTTTAAAAAAAATATTTGATTTTTAGTCATTACATAAATATTTTTTTTTTTAGAAATGTTTTTTAAATTTATAAATCTACCAAAACATCTAACTCCATTAACACACTGAAAAACTTCTGTTCCATCAGAATTAAAAATTTTATAAAAAAAATCTATTTTTTTATTAAAACTTTTTTCTACCAAAATCAATTGATCAAAACCTATACCAAAATTTCTATCTGATAATTTTTTTACAATAGAACTAGTAAAAATAAATTTATTATTTATATTATTAAACAATACAAAGTCATTTCCTAATCCATGCATTTTTGAAAAATTCATTAACATAATAAAATTTTTTCTTATATAAAATATAATTAAAACAATTTTAAAAAAATGAAAATATTTAAATAAAAATTAAAAAATTTTTGATCGGCGAAAGAGGATTTGAACCTCTGACCTACTGGTCCCAAACCAGTTGCGCTACCAAGCTGCGCTATTCGCCGAATAATATATTATATAAAACAAAAAAATATGGGTGATTAATGGGATTCGAACCCATGACCACTGAAACCACAATCCAGGGCTCTACCAACTGAGCTATAATCACCAATTATATTAATTAAATATAAATACAATAAATAAAATTTTATTTTACAAAATAAAATTTTTCTAAAAAATTATATAGTTTAATATTTAAATTATTAAAAATATTTATATATTATATAAAATATATAATAATTATATTATATAAAAAAAATATTTCAATAAAATATTTTAAATATTTTTTAAATAAAACTAAAAATATTTTTAAAAAAATTTTTAAATTTTTATTTAAAAATATTAAAAAAAATATAAATTTTCTAAGATCTTTTCATCATTTCAAAAAAATCATTATTAGTTTTAGTCATAGATAATTTTGCAATTAAAAATTCCATTGCATCAATTTCACTCATAGGATGTATTATTTTTCTTAAAATCCACATTTTTTTTAATTCTTCTTTAGAAGTTAATAATTCTTCTTTTCTAGTTCCAGATCTATTATAATCTATTGCTGGAAATACTCTTTTTTCAGCAATTTTTCTAGACAAAGGTAATTCCATATTACCTGTACCTTTAAACTCTTCATATATAACCTCATCCATTTTAGATCCAGTATCTATTAATGCTGTAGCTATTATAGTTAAACTTCCTCCTTCTTCTACATTTCTAGCTGCTCCAAAAAATCTTTTAGGTCTATGTAAAGCATTAGCATCTACACCACCTGTTAATACTTTACCTGAAGCTGGTACAACAGTATTATAAGCTCTAGCTAATCTAGTTATAGAATCTAATAAAATTACAACATCCTTTTTATGTTCTACTAAACGTTTTGCTTTTTCGATAACCATTTCAGAAACTTGAACATGTCTAGAAGCAGGTTCATCAAAAGTAGAAGCCACAACTTCTCCATTAACTAATCTTTGCATTTCTGTAACTTCTTCAGGTCTTTCATCTATTAATAATACCATTAAAACACAATCTGTATAATTATGAGCTATACTTTGAGCAATATTTTGTAGTAACATTGTTTTTCCAGCCTTAGGAGGAGCTACAATCAATCCTCTTTGACCTCTTCCTATAGGAGATGATAAATCTAAAACTCTGGCAGTTATATCTTCTGTAGAACCGTTTCCTCTTTCCATTCTTAATCTAGAATTAGCATGTAAAGGAGTTAAATTTTCAAATAAAATTTTACTTCTAGAACTTTCAGGTTTATCATAATTAACTTCATTAACTTTCAATAAAGCAAAATATCTTTCTCCCTCTTTAGGAGGCCTTATTTTTCCAGATATAGTATCTCCAGTTCTTAAGTTAAATCTTCTTATTTGACTAGGAGATACATATATATCATCTGGACCTGCTAAATAAGAACTATCAGAAGATCTTAAAAATCCAAAACCATCTTGTAATATTTCCAATACTCCATTTCCGAATATATCTTCTCCTCCCTTTGAATGTTGTTTAAGTATTGAAAAAATAATATCTTGTTTTCTCATTCTTGCTAAATTTTCTAGCCCCATTTTTTCACCGAGAATAATTAGTTCAGAAACCGGGTTATTTTTTAGTTCGGTAAGATTCATTATTTTTATATTCTTAGTAAACTGGGATTCAAATCTTGTAACTATTATTAAAAAGATAATAATTTTTATTTAAATACAAAATAAAATTAATAAAATTATTTTTAATTATTTTTAAGATCTTATATAATATAAATTATATTATATTTTATATACATAAACCAGCGGTTTTAATAAATAAAACCGCTTTTTTAAATTTTAATGTTATATATATTTATTAAATAAACTTTTTAATTGACTTTTAGAAATAGAACCTATTTTAGTTTCTTTAATAATTCCATTATTAAATAAAATTAAAGTCGGTATACTTTTAATAAAATATTTCTTTGATATATAACTATTTTCTTCCACATTCACTTTTCCAATCTTTACTTTATTTACATATTCTTTTGATAGATCTTCCAAAATTGGCATTAAAATCCTGCAAGGACTGCACCATGCAGCCCAAAAATCTACTAATATTAAGCATTTTTTTTCTATAACATTTTTTTTAAAATTATTATCATTTAATTCAATTATTTTATTTGTTTTCATAAATGTTATCTATAAAAAAACATAAAAAATATTTTATCAAAATAGTTAAATTTATAAAACTACTAAATCCATTTTAAATCTTTTTTTGGTAATTCATTTATAAATCTACTAGGAATAGTAGAAATATTTTCACCAAATCTTTTTCTAACTTTAGAAAATGTTAAAGTCAACTGTTTTTTAGCTCTTGTTATACCAACATATATTAATCTTCTTTCTTCATCAATATCATTATTAATTATGCTAGTATAATGTGGTAATATACCCTCTTCCATTCCTATTATAAAAACAAATGGAAATTCTAGTCCTTTAGAAGCATGTAAAGTCATAAATTTTACAAATTGTTTTTCTTTAAAATTTTTTTTCTCATTTTCATCTTCTACTAAAAGTTTTTCTATTATTTCCTGAAAAATTAATTTATAATTTTCGTCTTTATTTTTACAAAAATTTTTTACCCATAATAAAAAAATATTTAAATTTTTTATACAAATATTTAATTTTTCTAAATTAGAATTTTTTTTTTTTATCCAACTAACGTAATTAGTATCTTTTACTATTTTATATAAAACTTTACTTGGATTAGATTTTGAAAAAATTAAAATTTTATTAAACCAAGAAACAAAATTTTTTAAATTATTAATACTATTTTTATTTAAAATCTTATATAATTTTTTACTTAAACAAGATTCAAATAAACTAATATTGTTATTTTTAGATAATAATTTTAATTTAGATAATGTGATTTTTCCTATTTTTCTATTAGGAGTATTAATAACTTGTAAAAAAGAAAAATCATTATTTGGATTTATTATTAATTTTAAATAATTTAACAAATTTTTTATTTCTAACATATTAAATAAAGAAGTATTAGAAAATATTTTATATGGTATAGATCTTGTTAAAAAAATTTTTTCTAGTATTTTTACTTGTTGATTATTTCTATATAAAATAGCAAAATCATTATATTTATAATTTTTTGAAATACAAAATTTAGTTATTTCATTAATTACTCTATTGCATTCATCAAATTCATTATTAGCAGATATTATATTTATAGAAGAACCATATTTAAGATTAGAAAATAATTTCTTAGAAAATAAATGAGAATTGTTAGAAATTAACATATTAGCAGCATTTAAAATTCTTCCTGAAGATCTATAATTATGTTCTAACTTTATTATTTTTAAGTTAGGATAATCATTATTTAATAAAAAAAAATTATTAGGATTAGCACCTCTCCAAGAATATATTGATTGATCATCATCTCCAACTAAAGTAAAATTTTTAGAATTATTTAATAATTTTATAAGTTTATATTGAACAATATTAGTATCTTGATATTCATCTACTAACAAATATTTTACTTTTTTTTTAAAAAAATTTCTTAAAAATATATTATTTTTTAATAATAATACAGGTAGAAAAACTAAATCATCAAAATCTAAAATATTAAAATTTCTTAAATATTTTTCATAAACTTCATAACAATTTGCAAAAACATAATCTAAAGAATTCTTAGCTATTTTTTTTGCTATTTTATAATCTATAAATTCATTTTTACACTTAGAAATAAAAAAAACTAATTTTTTTAATAATTTTGAATCTTTATTTAAAAAATTTTTAGTAATATCTTTTAAAATAATCTTTTGCTCATATCTATCAAATATAGAAAAATTTGATTTTATATATAAATTATTATCATCTAATTTTAAAATTTTTATACCTAAAGAATGAAATGTAGAAACATTTATAGAATTAGTTTTATTTTTTCCTAAAACATTTTTAATTCTTTCTTTCATTTCATTTGCTGCTTTATTAGTAAAAGTTAAAGCAAAAATATTTTTTGCTTGCACACCACAATTTTTTATTAAATAAATAATTTTATTAATTATTACTCTAGTTTTTCCAGATCCAGCTCCAGCTATTACTAAACAAGGATCTGAAATAAATTCTACAGCATATTTTTGAACATAATTTAATAACATAAAATTTTGACTTTATAAAATAATATATTTTTTAAAAAATATAAAAAAATATTATTTTTTGTTAAAAAAAATTATTTAAAAGATATACTTTTCATTTTTTTCATATATTTTCTTAATTTATTTCCTATTTTTTCTATATCATGATTTCTTATTAAATAATTTATTTTAGATAATTCTTTATTATCTATTGTAACATTTAAATCTTTTGAATTAAATAATTCATCATATTTTAAAGAATTAATAAATTTGTTTAAAATAGGTATAGCTTTTTCAGAAAAAATATAATTTCCATACTCAGCAGTATCAGAAATAACTAAATTCATTTCATAAAGTTTTTTTCTAGCTAATGTATTAGCTATAAGAGGTATTTCATGTAAAGACTCATAATATGCAGATTCTCTACAAATTCCTGAATCTAACATTATTTCATATGATAATTCTATTCCAGCTCTTAAAGCTGATATCATAAAAATACAATTTTCAAAATATTCTTCTTCAAAAATTTTTTTATTAGATTTTTTAGAATTTTCAAAATTATAATTTTTATTTATATTTCTGAAATATAACAATTTTTTATCATTATTTTTCCAATCATTTATCATATTTTTTGAAAAATTTCCAGAAATTATATTATCCATATGATATTCAAATAAAGGTCTTAATAAAATTTTTAAATTATTAGAAATTTTATAAGATTTTATTTTAGAAATATTTGACATCCTATCAAACATTAAAGTTATACCACCATGTTTCAAAGACTCAGTTATAATTTCCCATCCATTTTGGACTAAACTACATGCAAAATTTTTATCAAAACCTTCATTTATTAACTTATCATAATAAATTACAGAAACAGATTGTAACATACCACATAATATTGTTTGTTCACCCATTAAATCAGATTTAACTTCTGCTGAAAAAGAAGATTCTAAAACACCAGCTTTATGACTTCCTAATGCATAAGCCCAAGCTTTAGCAAAATCTATACCTATCTTTCTTAAATCATTTTTTTTATGAACAGATATTAAAGTAGGAACACCAAATCCTCTTTTATATTCTTCTCTCACTTCAGTTCCTGGACATTTTGGAGCAACCATTATAACTGTAATATCATCTCTTATTTTTTGTCCATATTCTATAATATTAAAACCATGAGAATATCCTAATATAGAATTATGTTTCATTAATTTTTCTATTTTGTTTATTACATTACAATGTTGTTTATCAGGAGTTAAATTTATTACTAAATCTGCTTTTGGAATTAAATCTTCATATGTTCCTATATAAAAATTATTTTTTTTAGCATTTAACCAAGAAAGATTTTTATTTTTTATTGAAGATTTTCTTAATGCATATGAAACATCTAAACCAGAATCTCTAAGATTTAATCCTTGATTTAATCCTTGAGAACCACAACCTATTATAACTATTTTTTTATTTATTAAAATATTTGATTTTTTATTAAATTCTTTTTTTTTAATTAATTTACAAGTACCTAATTCTTTTAATTTTTGTCTAAAATTTAAACCATTAAAATAATTTTTCATAAAATCTCCATAAAACTTTTTTCAAAAAATAAAATAATATTTTTATTTAAAATTATATGTTTTATAATAAAATTTTTATAATATTTTTTTTATATCTCTATAAGCACCTTTATCAGCACTAGTAGCAAAATAAGAATATATTTTTAAAGAAGAAGAAATTTTTCTATTTCTAAAAATTGGAGTATAAGACTTTTTTCCTCTAGAATTTTGAAATTTTTTTCTAATATTTATTTCTTCTTTAGAAACTTTTAATGAAATTTTTCTGTTAGGAATATTAATATATATTATATCATTGTTTTTAATCAACGCTATAATTCCATTACTAGCTGCTTCTGGTGATATATGACCTATAGATAAACCAGAAGTTCCTCCTGAAAATCTTCCATCTGTAATAAGAGCACAATACTTATCTAAACCAACAGATTTTAAATAAGAAGTTGGATACAACATTTCTTGCATACCGGGTCCACCTTTAGGACCTTCATATCTAATAACTATTACATCGCCTTTAATAATCTTATTATTTAATATTGCATAAACTGCATCTTCTTGACTTTCATAAACTTTAGCAGGACCTGAAAAAATTAAATTTTTTAAATTTACACCTGCAGTTTTAACTACACAACCATCTTTAGCTAAATTTCCATATAAAATAGCTATACCCCCATCATTACTATAAGAATTATTTATAGATCTAATACAACCTTTTTTTCTATCTTTATCCAGACTTTTCCATTTAAAAGATTGTGAAAATGGAACTATAGTTTTTTTTCCTTTAGGTCCAGATTTAAAAATATTATCTACATATTTATCATTAGATATCATTATATCATACTTTAATATCATTTCTTCTATAGTTAAACCAAGAAAATTTTCAGTAGATAAATCTAATAAATTTCCTCTATATAATTCTCCCAATAAACCTATAACACCTCCTGCTCTATGAAAATCTTCCACATAATAATCTTTAGAATTAGGAGATATTTTACAAATATAAGGAACTTTTTTAGATAAATAATCTATATCAGAAATATTAAAATTTATATTTCCTTCTTTTGACAAAGCTAATAAATGCAATATAGTATTAGTAGATCCACCCATAGCTATATCTAAACACATTGCATTATATAATGATCTTTTATTTATTAAATTTTTTGGTAATATTTTTGAATTTTTATTCTTATAAAATTCTTTAGTAATTCTTACTATATGTTTTCCAGCAGAATAAAACAATTTTTTTCTTTCTAAATGAGTAGCCAAAAGTGTTCCATTACCTGGAAATGCAATTCCTAATACTTCAGTTAAACAATTCATAGAATTAGCTGTAAACATACCAGAACAAGAACCGCAAGTAGGACATGCATTTTTTTCTACAATTTTAGAAATATTTTTTTCTTTAATATTATTTTTAGACCCTTGAACAATAGCATCTACCAAATCTATTTTTTTTTCTTTACCGTCTATTTTTATTCTTCCAGATTCCATTGGTCCTCCAGAAACAAATATTGTTGGTATGTTCAATCTCAAACATGCTATTAACATACCTGGAGTAATTTTATCACAATTAGAAATACAAACCATAGAATCTACACAATGTGCATTTATTACATATTCAATAGAATCAGCAATTATTTCTCTAGAAGGTAAAGAATATAACATTCCAGAATGACCCATAGCTATACCATCATCTATAGCAATAGTATTAAATTCTTTAGGAACACCTCCATAAAAACTTATTTTTTCAGAAACCAATTTACCTAAATCTCTTAAATGAATATGACCTGGAACAAATTCAGTGAAAGAATTTACTACAGCTATAATAGGTTTCTTAAAATCATTATCCTTCATACCTGTAGCTCTCCAAAGAGCTCTAGATCCAGAAGAATTTTTTCCTTGAGTTGTAGTATAAGATCTATATAACATATTTTAAAAACTCCAAAATATTTTTAAAAATATTAAAAATATTTAAAAAAATACTCTTTTATACATTTTATAAAATTTGATGAAATACTATGATTGTCATAAAAAAACTTATTAAAATCATAAATAATATAGTAAAAAAAACTTTTGCAGGGGAGGAGGGATTTGAACCCCCAACATCCGGTTTTGGAGACCGACACTCTACCTATTTGAGTTACACCCCTATATAAAATATTAAAAATTTTAAAAAATAAAAAAAATATTTTTTTTAAAAACACAAATTTTTTAATTCTTATTAAGAACTACATGATAATATAATACTATTAAAAGTAAATATAGTCTATATATTTTATAAAAATAGATTTTTTGAAAAAAAACAATATAAAAATTATTAACTAAAACAAAATTAAATTAAATGAAAAAAATTAAAACACCTATATATTTAGATTATGCAGCAACTACACCAGTAGACAAAAAAGTTGCAAAAATTATGTTAAAATATTTAACAAAAAATAATAATTTTGGAAATGCTGCATCTAGATCACATAAGTTTGGATGGATAGCAGAAGAAGCAGTAGATATAGCTAGAGAACAAATATCAAATTTAATAAATTCAGATCCGAAAGAAATAATATTTACATCTGGAGCTACTGAATCAATAAATTTAGCAATAAAAGGAATAATGCAATTTTATAAAAATAAAGGAAATCATATAATAACTAGCAAAACAGAACATAAAGCAGTTTTAGATACGTGTAGATATTTAGAAAACAAAAAATGCAAAGTTACATATATAAAACCTAAAAAAAACGGTATAATAAATATAAAAGACATATCAAAAAATATAAACAAAAATACACTTTTAGTATCAATAATGCATGTTAATAATGAAACAGGAATAATACAAGATATAGAAAAAATAAGTAAAATATGTAGAAAAAAAAAAATATTTTTTCATGTAGATGCTACTCAAAGTGTAGGAAAAATAAAAATAAATTTAAAAAAAACTAAAATAGATTTAATGTCTTTTTCATCTCATAAAATATATGGACCTAAAGGAATAGGAGCTTTATTTATTAGAAAAAAACCTAGAATAAGAATATCTCCTCAAATACATGGAGGAGGTCATGAAAGAGGTATGAGATCAGGAACTTTACCTGTTCATCAAATTGTTGGAATGGGGGAAGCATTTAGAATAGCTAAAAAAAAGATTAAATCAGAAAATATAATGTTAAAAAAATTAAGAAACATATTATGGAAAAAAATAAAAAATATAGAAGAAATATATTTAAACAGTGATTTAAAAAAAACTTCTCCTCATATATTAAATATAAGTTTTAATTATATAGAAGGAGAATCTATAATAATGGCATTAAAAGATTTAGCTATATCATCAGGATCTGCATGTACATCTGCAAGTTTAGAACCTTCATATGTATTAAAATCTATGGGAATAAAAACAGAACTAGCACATAGTTCTATAAGATTTTCTTTTGGAAGATTTACTAAAAAAAAAGAAATATATTATGCTGCAAATATAATACATAAATCAGTAAAAAAATTAAGAAAATTATCTCCTTTATGGGAAATGTTTAAAAAAGGAATAAATGTAGAAAAAATTAATTGGAAAACATAAAATTATAATAATTAATAAAATATTAGGAGAAATATAAACAAAATGTCTTATAGTAAAAAAGTTCTTGATCATTATGAAAATCCAAGAAATGTAGGTTCTTTCTCTACTAAAAAAAAAAATGTTGGAACTAGTTTGGTAGGAGCTCCAGCATGTGGAGATGTAATGAAACTTCAAATAAAAGTAAATAAAAAAGGAATTATAGAAGATGCATGCTTTAAAACATATGGATGTGGATCTGCTATTGCATCAAGTTCTTTAATGACCGAATGGATAAAAGGAAAAACTTTAAGTCAAGCTAAAAAAATAAAAAATACAAAAATAGTAAAAGAACTAAGTTTACCTCCAGTAAAAATACATTGTTCTATATTAGCAGAAGAAGCAATAAAAAATGCAATATCAGATTATAATAAAAAACAAAAAAAATAAATAAAACAAAATATATGTGCTGAAAATTTTTTCAGCACTATAAAATAAAATAAGAAAAAATATGAATTATTTTAAAATGTTTGATATAAAAGAAGAATTTAAAATTAATTATAATAAATTATCAAAAAATTTTCATAAACTTCAAAGAAAATTTCATCCAGACATGAACATAAAAATTTTTAATAATAAAAATATAAAAAATAAATCTGCAGAAATAAACATAGCATATAGAATATTAAAAAATCCTATAAAAAGAGTAGAATATATTATAAAAATAAATTGTAATAAAAAATTATATGAAAAAAATGTATGCAATAAAAAATTTTTATTATATTATTTTGAAATAAATAAAAAAATAGAAAAACTAGAAAAAAAAAATAAAAATAAAATAAAAATAAAAAAAATATTAGAAAAAATAAAAAAAAAACAAAAAAAATATTATAAAAAAATAGAAATATATATAAAAAAAAAAAAATGGGAAAAATCCAAAAATATTTTAATTAAAATTAAATTCTTAAATAAAATTTTAAAAAAAAAAATGTTATAATAAAAAATATAATATTTTAAATAATAAATTTAATATATAAAAATATAAGGAGTTTTTATGCCAAAAATTTTATTTTTACCAAATAAAATAATTTTACCTAATGGAGCTGAAATAATTGCAAAAACAGGAGAAACAATACTTGATGCTGCATTAAAAAATAATATACAAATTGAACATGCATGTGAAAAATCTTGCGCATGTACAACGTGTCATTGCATAATAAAAAAAGGTTTTTCTTCTCTTTCAAAATGCTCAGAAAAAGAAGAAGATACATTAGATAAAGCATGGAATGTAGAAGAAAAAAGTAGATTATCATGTCAAACAAAAATAGGTAAAAAAAATATTATAGTAGAAATACCATATTATTCTTCTAATTATATTAAATAAAATAATTTAATTAAATATATGGATTATTACCCTTTTTAAAAAAAATTTTTAAAGGAATACCTTTTAAATTTAAATGTTTAGTAAAAGAATTTACCAAATATTTTTTATATGAACATAATAAACCATCTACTCTATTTCCATGTATTAATATTCTAAAAGGTTTTTTAGAAATTAAATTAGCATATTTTAAACTTATTTTTTTTTTATTAAATAAAGGAGGTTTATGATTATCAATAATTTTTTTTAATATTCTTGTTAAAATAGAAGAAGAATAATTTTTTTTTAATAATATATTAATATTATTAATAGCATTAAATATAGAAAATAAATTTTGTTTTTTTTTGGCAGATATAAAAAAATAATCTACAAAAATAAATTTTTTAATAAAAACGTTAAAATTATTTTTAAACTTTATCTTATTTTTAAAAGATAATAAATCCCATTTATTTATAACTATAAAAAAACATTTTTCAAACAAAATAATATTATTTATTAAATAAAAATCTTGATTAGATATTTTTCTAGTAGAATCTAAAAATAACATTATAATATCACTACTTTTAATACAACTAATAGACTTTTTTACAGAAATTTTTTCAATATTAGAAAAAATGTTTTTAGATCTTCTAACTCCAGCAGTATCAACAAAAATATATCTATTTTTTTTATAATAAAAATAATTTTCAGTACTATCAGTAGTAGTTCCAGGATTACCATCTGTAATAACACGATCTTCATTAATTATTGAATTTATAAAAGTAGATTTTCCAACATTTGGTTTACCTAAAATAGATATTTTTATAGAATTATTATCACAATATTTTATTACATTTCTATTTTTCAATAAATAAAAATTTCCTATAAATTTATTATAATTAACAAAAAAATTTTTATTTATAAAAAAAGGAACTATATTATCATGCAATAAACTTTTAATTCCTGAATTTTTATGACAAGAAGTAAAAAAAATATCTTTAAATCCTAAAGAATAAAAATCTAAATCATAATTATATAAATTAAAATTCTCAGATTTATTAACTATTAAAAAAACTTTTTTATTAAATTTTCTTAAAATTTTAGAAATCTTTATATCTAAAAAAGTAATTCCATCATAAGCATTTATTACAAACAAAATAAGATTAGAACTATTTATATAAGAAAAAATATTTTTCTCTATTTTATTAGATAAATTAGAATTATTAACTTCCTTTATACTAGCTGTATCAGAAATAAAAAAACATTTATTATTAGAAGTACAAAAACAAGCAACATTAGAATCTACAGTAAAATTACTATAATTTGTAGAAATAGAAACATTTTCATTTATTAACATATTAAATAAAGAAGATTTTCCAACATTAGTTCTACCAATTAACGAAACATAATTTTTTAACATATAAAAATCTCAAAAAAAATAAAATAAAATATATTAAATCACAAAAATTAATAAAATTAAATTTTTTTTTATTATATATAAAAAATATATTAAAAAAAATATTAATCATTTAACTAATATATAATATATTAATTAAATATTGTCTTTTATTATTATATTAATCATTTAACTAATATATAATATATTAATTAAATATTGTCTTTTATTATTATATTAATCATTTAACTAATATATAATATATTAATTAAATATTGTCTTTTATTATTATATTAATCATTTAACTAATATATAATATATTAATTAAATATTGTCTTTTATTATTATATTAATCATTTAACTAATATATAATATATTAATTAAATATTGTCTTTTATTATTATATTAATCATTTAACTAATATATAATATATTAATTAAATATTGTCTTTTATTATTATATTAATCATTTAACTAATATATAATATATTAATTAAATATTGTCTTTTATTATTATATTAATCATTTAACTAATATATAATATATTAATTAAATATTGTCTTTTATTATTATATTAATCATTTAACTAATATTTTAGTAAATAATTTTTTAATTTCTTATTTCTTCTGTAGGAATTTTTTATACTTTAATTAAATATTTATTTAATTAAAATATTTATATTTAATTAATATATTAGTTATTTTTTATATTTCATTTTTTTTTAGTTAGGAATTTTTTTTAAT
>NZ_CP134995.1 GCF_039372665.1 Buchnera aphidicola (Ceratovacuna keduensis)
ATGTATCATAGAAAAAAATATATTTTTAATAAAAATCCTAAATTTACACCTCCTAAAAAAGATAAACAAAGACCAGCTTTTATAAATTATGCTATGAAAATGGCTTCTTTAACAGATGTTGCTAGATCTGAATTAAATTATGTAATACAACCAAAAAATCCTAGTACTGGAGTTTTATTAAATAGAAAGAGAAGATTAAATGAACATAGAGCATGTGCTATGAGAGTTATAGTTAAAGCAATGATATATCATTTTAATATTACATCAGATCTAGTTCAAGCATCAGTGGAACAATTAGCTGATGAATGTAATTTATCAACTATTTCAAAAGCAGGTAATAAATCTATTACTAGAGTTTCTAGATTAATAACAGAATTTATGGAACCTATGGGTTTTGTTGAATGTCAAAAAGTTTGGGATAAGGTCATAGGAAATTATGCTCCTAAAATGATAACTTTAACTCCTTTATTTTTTGAATTAATAGGTATATCTTCAAAAAAATTACGTAATGCAAAAAAACAACAATTAGGTTGGATAAATAAAGGATTAATTAAAAGAGGATTAAAAAAAATAACTTTTTCAGAAGCAAGAAGAATAGGAAAAGATAAAAGAATAAGAGGAATATTAAAACATAGACAAATTAAACATATTTTTTATAGAAAACATATGAAAGCAAAAAAATTTTTTTATATGGATGAAAAAATTGCTAAACAAAAGATTTTAAGAGCTTTAGTAGCAAGATATTCTGTATTAGAATTAACTACATTAGGAGCTAAAGGTTTAAAAAAACAAATAAATATTGAATACTATTATTTAAGAAAATTAGCAACTTCTCCTATACCAAAATTTCGTTAAATTATTTTATAATTAATTTTTATTTTATTAAAATTTTACAAATATATAAAAAATTTTTAAATAAAATATATAAAAAATTTTATTTTTATTAAGGTATATTTTTTTTAAAAAAAAATAAATGCATGTATAATAATTTTTATATGCAATCAAAGAGATAGATGCAAAATAACATAATTAAAAATCTTTTAAAAAAGAAATTATACATAATAAAAATATAAACATTACAAAAATATATATTAAAATATTAATAAAAAAATTGTAAATTTTTATAAAATCAATTATTTTTATTAACATATGAAATAAATTATTTATTAATTTTTTATAAAATAATTTAAAAATTTATTTATAACTTATAAAATATCTTTAATAAATATCAAAATATAATAAAAGAAATGTCAAAAAAATATAAAATAGCATGTCTTCCAGGAGATGGAATAGGTCCTGAAGTAATGAAACAAGCATATAAAATAATAAATATATTAAATAATAAATATAATTTAAATATATGTTATAAGGAATTTTTGGTTGGATATTCTGCTTTTAAAAAATATAATACTGTAATGCCAAAAAGTACTATAAAAGGATGTGAAAAATCTGATGCCATTTTATTTGGATCTATAGGTGATAATAGATATAAATCTTTAAATAAAAGTTCTTTAGAAAAAGATTCATTACTATATATCAGAAAAAAGTTTAATTTATTTTGTAATATAAGACATGCAAAATTATATTCATATATAAAAAATTATTCTCCTTTAAAAAAAAAAATAATTAAAAATGGTATAGATATAATTTGCATAAGAGAATTAATAGGAGGAATATATTTTGGAAATTCTAAATTTAAATATGATAATAAAATGAACATAAAATCTGCTTATGACACAGAAAAATATAATAAGAAAGAAATATATAGAATAGCAAAAATAGCATTTGAAATGTCTAAAAAAAGAAAAAAAATACTTACTTCAGTAGATAAATCTAATGTATTAAAAAGTTCAATTTTATGGAGAAAAACTGTAAATGAAATATCTAATGAATATCCAGAAGTAAAATTAAATCATTTATATGTAGACAATGCTATTATGCAAATAATAAAAAATCCAAGTTCTTTTGATGTAATATTATGTTCAAATATGTTTGGTGATATAATTTCTGATGAATGTGCCGCAATAATAGGATCTATAGGAATGTTACCATCAGCAAGTATAAATGAAAATGGTTTTGGACTTTATGAACCAGCAGGTGGTTCAGCTCCAGATATTAAAAATTTAAATGTTGCAAATCCTATAGCACAAATTTTATCACTTTCTATGTTATTAAAATATTCTTTAAAAGAAGTAAAAATATCAAAAGATATTGATAATTCTGTTAAAAAAGCATTAAAATTAGGATATAGAACTAAAGATATAAGTAATAAAAAAAATTATATTTCTACTGAAAAAATGGGTGATGTAATATCTAAAATTTTTATTAATATAAAATAGGTAAAAGATGAAAAATAAAAAAAATACTTTATATGAAAAATTATATAATTCTCATTTAATATATGAAAAAGAAAATGAAACTCCATTAATTTATGTAGATTTACATTTATTACATGAAGTAACATCACCTCAAGCATTTTCTTCTATGAAAAAAAAATCTAGAATTGTAAGAATGCCTAGTAAAACTTTTGCAACTATGGATCATAATGTTTCTACTAAAAAAAAAAAATTGATAAATTTTGAAAAAATGTCATATATTCAAATAAAAGAACTTATAAAAAATTGTAAATTGCATAATATAAAGTTATTTGATCTATCACATCCAAGACAAGGTATAGTGCATGTAATAGGTCCTGAGAATGGATTAACATTACCTGGAACTACAATTGTATGTGGAGACTCTCATACATCCACTCATGGAGCATTTGGAGCTTTATCATTTGGAATTGGTACATCTGAAGTAGAACATGTTTTAACCACACAAACTATACCTCAAATAAGATATAAAAATATGAAAATAAAAATTTCTGGTAAATTACAAAAATATGTTTATTCGAAAGATATTATTTTGCATATAATAAAAAAATTAAGTACATCAGGTGGTAATGGACATATTATAGAATTTTGCGGAGATACTATATCAAATTTAAGTATGGAAAGCAGGATGACAATATGCAATATGTCAGTAGAATTAGGTGCAAAATCTGGCATAATATCTCCAGATAAAACAACTTACAAATATTTAAAAAATAAAAAATATTCACCAAAAGGAAAAAAATGGTTAAAAGCAAAAAATTATTGGAAAACCTTAAAATCAGATAAAGGTTCTTTTTTTAATAAAAAATTTTTTTTTAATATAAAAAATCTAAAACCTCAAATTACTTGGGGAACTAATCCTAGTCAAACTATTAATATAAATGAAAAAATACCATCTTTAAATAAATATAAAGATTACTATGAAATAAAAAATGTAGAAAATACATTAAAATATATGAATTTAACTCCAAACACATATTTAAAAAATATACCAATAAATAAAGTTTTTATAGGATCTTGTACAAATTCTAGAATTGAAGATTTAAGAGAAGCATCAAAAATAATAATAAATAAAAAAGTACATAAAAATGTTAAAGCTATAGTAGTTCCAGGATCTAAATATGTAAAATTACAAGCAGAAAAAGAAGGTATAGATAAAATTTTTATAGAATCAGGTTTTGAATGGAGATTACCTGGTTGTTCTATGTGTTTAGCAATGAATGAAGATAAATTAAATCCAGGTGAAAGATGTATATCTACTAGTAATAGAAATTTTGAAGGCAGACAAGGAGTAGGAGGAATAACTCATTTAGCTAGCCCAGCAATGGCATCAGCTGCAGCTATATATGGAAAAATAGTAGATATAAGAGAAATTTAGACGAAAATATTATAAAAGAGGTTATAAAATTTTATAAAATGAAAAAATTCACAATACATACTGGAAAAATTTTACCATTAAACATATCAAATATAGATACAGATGTAATAATACCAAAACAATTTTTAAAAAAAATTACTAAAAACGGATTTGGAAAATATTTATTTTTTAATTGGAGATATTTGAATAATAATATTAAAAATATAAATTATAAATTTATATTAAATAAAAGTATATATAAAAATTCTAGTATATTAATTTCAAGAGAAAATTTTGGTTGTGGTTCTTCAAGAGAACATGCAGTTTGGGCACTAAAAGATTTTGGTTTTAAAGTAATTTTATCTTCTAGTTTTTCAGATATATTTTATAATAATAGTTTTAATAATGGAATTTTACTAATTGTTTTATCAAAAGATATAATTAATAACATATTTTCTATAATAAAAAAAAATATAATAGTATTTGCTAAAATAAATTTAATTAAAAAATATATATCTATAAAAGATAAAAAATATTTTTTTGAAATAAATTCTTTTTATCATTTCTGTATGATCAATGGATTAGATAGAATAGATTATACTATGAAATATAAACATAAAATAGAAGAATATGAAAGAAAAAATATATTTTATTAAAATTTAATATTATAATATTAATAATATTATTTAAATATTTATTATTTTATTTCTTTAAGGTTAACATATGAAAGAAAATATTATTATTTTTGATACTACATTAAGAGATGGAGAACAATCCTTACCTTATAGTTTAAATTCTTATAAAAAGTTAAAAATTGCAATTTTATTAGAAAAATTAGGAGTAGACATAATAGAAGCTGGGTTTCCAATATCTTCCCCTGAAGATTTTAAATCAGTAGAATTAATTTCAAAAACTATAAAAAAAAGCAAAGTATGTAGTCTTGCAAGATGCATAAAAAATGATATTGATATTTCAGCAAATGCTATGAGGTTTTATAAATATAATTCTTTTAGAATTCATTTATTTATTGGAACTTCTGATTTACACATAAAATATAAATTAAAAAAAGATTTTAAAGATATATTAGAAATGTCTATAAAATCAGTTATAAGAGCTAAAAAATATACTGATGACATAGAATTTTCTTGTGAAGATGCAGGAAGAACAAATATAGATAATTTATGTTTTATAATTGAAAATGTAATAAAAAATGGTGCAACTACTATTAATATTCCAGATACTGTTGGTTATACAATGCCATTAGAATTTTCAAAAATAATAAAAAAAATATTAAATAGAGTTCCAAATATAGATAAAGCAAAATTATCAGTTCATTTTCATAATGATTTAGGAATGGCTTCAGGCAATGCAATAACTTCAATACAATATGGTGCAAGGCAAATAGAAGGTACAATAAGTGGCATAGGAGAAAGATCTGGAAATACTGCTTTAGAAGAAGTTATAATGGCTATAAATACAAGAAATGATATATTAAATTTTAAAACAAATATAAATATCAAAAAAATTTATGATACTAGTAAAAAAATAAGTGAAATATGTAATTTTAGTATATCGCCTAATAAACCAATAATAGGAAGTAATGCTTTTTCTCATTCGTCTGGAATTCATCAAGATGGTATTTTGAAAAATAGAAAAAATTATGAAATAATTTCTCCTGAATCTATAGGATCTAAAAAACAAAATTTTAATTTAACTTCTAGATCAGGAAGAGCAGCAATAAAATTTTATATGAAAAATATGGGATATTCAGAAAAATTATATGATTTAAATAAATTATATAAAAATTTTATAAAATTGACAGATATACAAGGTAGAATATTTGAATATGATTTGGAATCTTTAGCATTTACAAAAAATTTTTATAAAGAAAGTAAATATTTTAAGTTAATTAATTTAGAAATTTTGTATAAATATAATATAGAAAATAAAATATTAATTAATTTAAAGATAGGAAAAAATAATAAAAAAAAAATTATTTCTAATAATAAAAATATTATATATTCAATTTTTAATTTATTGAAAAAAATTTCTAAAATAAAAATGAAATTAAAAAATTTTATTTCAAAATCAAAAATTTATAAAAAAAATATTATTATTGAAGTTAATGTTTTTGCAATATATAAAAATATGAAATTTTATGGAAATAAGATTTCTTCAAATTTTATTGAATCTTATATATTATCTTTAATCAGTATATTAAATAGTATAAGAAAATATAAAAACATTAAAAAAATTAAAAAATATTAATATTTTTTAAAATATTTTTTTTATAAAATTTTAAAAAAATATTTTAAAATAAAAAATGTACACAAATATAAAAATTTTATATTAATTTTAACATAATAAAATATTTATAAAACTCTTATTTTATAAAAAATAATAAAATTAGTTTAATAATATTTATATATAAAATATATTTTTATATTAAAATTAAAATATTTTATTAAAATAAAATATTTATTGTGTACATTATTTTATATTTTTAATTATTATATTTTTTTTTACTCATTTTATCTATATAAGACATACCAAAAGCAGATATTATAAAAGTAATATGTATTATTACATACCACATTATTTTGTTATCTAAAATTTTTTCTGCATTCATAAATATTCTTAAAAGATGAACTGAAGATATAGCTACTATTGAAGAAGCTACTTTATTTTTTATTGAATTTACATCCATTGTACCCATCCAACTTAACCTATTTTTGTTTTCTTTTACTTCTTCCATTTTCATAATAAAATTTTCATATCCAGAAAACATTACCATTACTAATAATCCTCCTACTAATGCTATATCTATTAATGATAATACTATTAAAATTAAACCAGATTCTGACATTTTAAAAATTTCAGGAATTACTAAAATAACTTGTTGAAAAAATTTTAAAGTTAATAAAATAAAACCAAAAGATAAACCAATATATACAGGAAACATTAACCATCTTGATGCATATATTATATTAGCAATTATTTTTTCCATTTTTATAAATTTACCTTAACATTTTTATATATTTTATGTAAAATTTATAATATATTTTTTTTAAATATTAAAAAATATTTTATTTAATTAATAGTAATATATTTAAATAAATATTTTAATTAATATTTTATATTTTTACAAAAAAAAATATTAAATTATATAAATAAAATATTTATTTTTTAATATATTTTTAAATTTAAAAATTGTTTTAATATTAATATTTATTTAATATAAAATATTAAATAATAAAATATTTTTAGTATTTTTTTTAAAACTAAAAAAATGTTTAAACTATTATTACTTTTTTATTGAGAAAAATT
>NZ_CP134996.1 GCF_039372665.1 Buchnera aphidicola (Ceratovacuna keduensis)
AATTGGCTTTCTAAATAATTTTTTAATTTTATCTTTATTAAAACATTTTTTTTAAAAATATTTAAAAATTTTAAAATTTTGATATATGCATGTGAGCATATATTTTAATTATATTATTTTTTTTAAAATATATTTTTATACATGCATTTAATAATTTATAATCTTTTTTTTAATTAACATTGAGAGTATTATAATGTCAAATATTTTTATATTAGATAACATAGATTCATTTACAAATAACATATCAGATCAATTAAAAATATTAGGAAATAAAGTAAATATATGTAGAAATGATGAATCAGAAATTTATATATGCAATATAATAAAAAGATTTAAAAATAGTATAATAATACTTTCTCCAGGTCCTGGAACTCCATCAGAATCCGNATGTATGATGAGTATAATAAAAAAATTTAATAAAACTAATCCAATGCTAGGAATATGCTTAGGTCATCAAGCAATAATAGAATTTTTTGGAGGTAGTATAAAATTATTAAAGAAACCTATTCATGGAAAACATTCTCATATAATTCATGATAATAAATTTATGTTTAATAAAATTATTAATCCGTTAAAAGTCTCTAGATATCATTCATGGACATGTGATAAGGTTCCTAAAAATTTTATAATAAATTCATATTATAAAGAAATAATAATGTCTCTAAGAAGTGAAAAACATAAAATATGCAGCTTTCAGTTTCACCCCGAATCTATTTTAACTCCTTTAGGAAACAAATTAATAAAAAATACTATAAATTGGCTTTCTAAATAATTTTTTAATTTTATCTTTATTAAAACATTTTTTTTAAAAATATTTAAAAATTTTAAAATTTTGATATATGCATGTGAGCATATATTTTAATTATATTATTTTTTTTAAAATATATTTTTATACATGCATTTAATAATTTATAATCTTTTTTTTAATTAACATTGAGAGTATTATAATGTCAAATATTTTTATATTAGATAACATAGATTCATTTACAAATAACATATCAGATCAATTAAAAATATTAGGAAATAAAGTAAATATATGTAGAAATGATGAATCAGAAATTTATATATGCAATATAATAAAAAGATTTAAAAATAGTATAATAATACTTTCTCCAGGTCCTGGAACTCCATCAGAATCCGNATGTATGATGAGTATAATAAAAAAATTTAATAAAACTAATCCAATGCTAGGAATATGCTTAGGTCATCAAGCAATAATAGAATTTTTTGGAGGTAGTATAAAATTATTAAAGAAACCTATTCATGGAAAACATTCTCATATAATTCATGATAATAAATTTATGTTTAATAAAATTATTAATCCGTTAAAAGTCTCTAGATATCATTCATGGACATGTGATAAGGTTCCTAAAAATTTTATAATAAATTCATATTATAAAGAAATAATAATGTCTCTAAGAAGTGAAAAACATAAAATATGCAGCTTTCAGTTTCACCCCGAATCTATTTTAACTCCTTTAGGAAACAAATTAATAAAAAATACTATAAATTGGCTTTCTAAATAATTTTTTAATTTTATCTTTATTAAAACATTTTTTTTAAAAATATTTAAAAATTTTAAAATTTTGATATATGCATGTGAGCATATATTTTAATTATATTATTTTTTTTAAAATATATTTTTATACATGCATTTAATAATTTATAATCTTTTTTTTAATTAACATTGAGAGTATTATAATGTCAAATATTTTTATATTAGATAACATAGATTCATTTACAAATAACATATCAGATCAATTAAAAATATTAGGAAATAAAGTAAATATATGTAGAAATGATGAATCAGAAATTTATATATGCAATATAATAAAAAGATTTAAAAATAGTATAATAATACTTTCTCCAGGTCCTGGAACTCCATCAGAATCCGNATGTATGATGAGTATAATAAAAAAATTTAATAAAACTAATCCAATGCTAGGAATATGCTTAGGTCATCAAGCAATAATAGAATTTTTTGGAGGTAGTATAAAATTATTAAAGAAACCTATTCATGGAAAACATTCTCATATAATTCATGATAATAAATTTATGTTTAATAAAATTATTAATCCGTTAAAAGTCTCTAGATATCATTCATGGACATGTGATAAGGTTCCTAAAAATTTTATAATAAATTCATATTATAAAGAAATAATAATGTCTCTAAGAAGTGAAAAACATAAAATATGCAGCTTTCAGTTTCACCCCGAATCTATTTTAACTCCTTTAGGAAACAAATTAATAAAAAATACTATA